>NZ_JBHTLD010000404.1:0-1625 GCF_042678745.1 Pontibacter rugosus
GTTGAGTTAGAAAAGCTGCAAAATAATACTGATTTCTAATGCACTAAACAAAAACAAAAGGTGCCTCATTTAATGGAAGCACCTTTATCTAATAGATTAGCTGTTACTTTCCAATCACTTTAATCATAGTTCCTTTATCAATTCTATCGCTAAGCTGCATTCCGTTAAGTATAGCCAGTTCTTCTAAGCGTGCCTCCGGTACCTTATAGCTTTGCAACACCTGAAGCAGAGAAGATGACTGTGCCACTGTTTTTATCTGAATGCGCTCCGGCTGTCTGTTTAATTTTTCGGCTTCCGTTAAAGTACTGAAGTTTTGCATAGTGCTGCTGAACTGCGGCGCAACAGAATTAAAATTAGCTGTAGTTGTTACCCCCATCAGGTTATAGATATTGCCGTTATACTTGATCAGGTATATAAGTGTGCGAATTTCCTGTTGCTGTTGCTGCCCCTGCTGTTGCTTTAAATCAGCTATAATAGCCAAAGCTGGCAAAGAGTTTACCGTCACACTTTTAGACTCTACCGGCTGTAAATTATAGCCTTGTAACAACTGTTGTGCAGCAGCCTCCAGTGTTTCTCCCGGTACAAGGGTTAGCGACAGCATGGCGCTTCCATCCTTAGGAGCCATTTGAAACTGTTGCGGTGAGTTCATGTAATCCCATCCGTTTGGTATAGGAAACTTGAATTTAAGCTCAGGATGGTAAAACGTGTAATTTTCAACAAACCCCTGCCGCGGATCTTCTCCATAAACCAAGCCATCAATGCGTTTCAGGTAACTGTTTCGTTCTACCTGAGCATTCGTAAGGTTTAGCTTTTGCTTCCACTCAAAGGCCAGTTTATTTACAGTTTCAAAGCGATCAGCTGGGTTAGGGTGTGTTGATAAAAAGCCCGGTATAGCTTCGCCTCCTTTTTCCTGCTGCCGTTGCAGGGTTACAAAGAAATCAGCCATCTCTTCTGCATCATAACCAATCTTAGAAGAGTATTCGACACCTAACCTGTCAGACTCCCGCTCATCGTCCCGGCCAAATTTCAGAAATAGCAGCTGTAACCCTTGGGCGGCAGAGTTTCCTGCCTGAGCCACTGTAGGAGAGAGGATGGTTCCTAAAATCAGACCGCCCTGCGCTAAAGTAGACTTTGCTTGCTGCTGTGCGGAATGGCGTGCAGCAATATGGCCAATTTCATGTCCTAACACACCGGCAAACTGTGCTTCGTTATTAAAATGGGCCATGATACCACGGGTAAAGTATACATATCCGCCAGGAACAGCAAAAGCATTGATAACAGGCGAGTCAACTATTTTAAAGTGGTACTCTATGTTGCTACGATGTGATATAGCCGCCATTGCCTGCCCTTTGTTCTCTATAAAGCGTTGCAAAGCAGGATCCTGATACAAGCCAAACTGGGCTACAACGGCAGGGTCAGACTGTTGTCCTAAAGCGACTTCCTGCGCCTCAGACATTAAAATAAGGTCTCTCTTTCCCGTTACAGGGTTTGTAGCACAGGAATTAAAGAGCAGCACCAGCGCAGCAGAGAGACCAGTTATAGATAGTTTATTCATTATTAGGGTACAAGTTGATAGCTCTCCATACTTAAAATATTAGGAAAACATTATTTACTAATATAACGAT
>NZ_JBHTLD010000405.1:0-1580 GCF_042678745.1 Pontibacter rugosus
CTTGTTATATTTTAAGGTGTTAAAACACTAAATCTTATTGTCTTTGAAAATTAATAAAAATATAATACTGTGGAAATTAATGCCATTTTGGATTATATTGTTGTGGAATAATTCCACACATTTTCTTTAATGTCCCCTAAATGCTTAAATAGAGCCAATAAGGGGTGTGTGAATTCCACAAAGTGTGGAGTTTACCTTGTGTTATGAAAGCGTTGGTGCAGCTGCTATACTCTAAAATTTGCTTATTTGCCCCTCAAAAGACAGAAGTATTGCCTGCAAACAGTAAAGTTTAAATAAGCAATAACCTGGAGTGACTTAGCACTAAGGAAAGTATGAAAGTGCTTGCTCTGGTATCTAATGTCCGTCACTGGAGACTATATTATCAGCGATGAGGTGATTATGCTTGAAGGAGATGTTCCGAAGCTATTGATTTTGCCCCGAACTGTTAGCTTAAGCTAAGAGTATGACTTAACCTAACACACAAATAGGAAGTGTAGTGCTTCTGTAATTGCTGCTCTGGATCGGGTTATGAGCGGAAAGTAAAGTGTAGCTGTTGCTTTTATACTTCTAAAGTACCGCAACAGCTACACCTTACCTTTTACAGAATGGATAGTAAAAGCAGATTGGTTTATAAGAAGCGTTGAGAAGCTTCTTAACTGAACACAGCTAACGCAGCAGTAAACAGTTACCCTTGCGTTACAATTTTGAATTCTGAAAGTATAACCTCTTTAGAGGCGTCTTCTAAGGCCAGTAGTGGTGTTTCTCCGTAGAAAGATGCCCACATGGTAAAGGTACTTGGGGGGCCAATAAGATAGTGGCATCTGGATAGGGCATAAAGATCAACTATGAAATGTCTGTCTTCTGTTACAATAGGCAATCCAGGATAGTTATTCTTGTTGATTTTCTCATTTGAGCAGATGAGGAAGACGCATTTTTTGCCTTCCGCCTCCAGTTGCTGCTTTAAGGCATTCATTTTTTTGTAATAAACATCATCCTCATAAAACCACTTGCCGTTATTATAGGTTTTATAATCTCCTCTCCGAATATGTACGCCTATGATTGTATCTCCTAATTGCATACATCTGTTTATCACCTCCTCAACCTGCTCTGTATACTTAGGGAGAGGTGTGAAAATCTTACGTATACTTGCGGCGTGTTTTTCAAAGTCTTTATAATCCCGATAAAGCCAACCGTCTACAAAAACGACTTTGTTTTTAGCAGCTGCTACAAAATCAGAATCGTTCATGTCAAAGCTTTTTGGCGCAGCATCATAAGCCTTTATCTCATGAAAAGAGACGCCTGGTAAATTGCGCAATGGCTTAACCTGTACTTTTTGAACCGCATTTACTGCTTTCCTCACCAGCTCGTCGAATGGTTGATTACCTGTGATTCGCAGACTAATGTTATGGCCATTAAAATCGTTTGTCGCTGTAGAGGTAAAGAAATCCTTATAGTCGTTAAATGACGGGTTTATCAGTTTATAGTTGTGAGCTATACTATTAGATATAAAGTGCGAAAAATAAAATAACCTATTTGCGAGCTGCCCCGCTTTATAGTTCATTATAACCATTACAAAATCA
>NZ_JBHTLD010000406.1:0-1545 GCF_042678745.1 Pontibacter rugosus
TTAGTTATTTATAAAAAAGATAGCCGTTGCTCTACAGAGCAACGGCTATCTTTTTTAAGCAGCTGTACTTATTTTACCTGTAGCAGCTCTACATCAAATATAAGCGTTGCATTAGCTCCGATTACATCGCCAGCACCCTGCGATCCATAGGCCAGGTCAGAAGGGATGTACAGTCTCCACTTAGAGCCCTCATTCATTAACTGTAAGGCTTCCGTCCAGCCAGCAATTACGCCATTTACTGGGAATGTAGCCGGGTGGCCACGCTCATAAGAAGAGTCGAATGTTGTGCCGTCTATTAAAGTACCGTGGTAATGAGTCGTAACCGTATCATTAGCAGATGGAGACTTGCCGTTTCCTTCTTGCAGCACTTCATACTGCAGGCCGCTTGGCAAAGTCTTCACACCTTCTTTGTTTTTATTTTCAGCTAGAAAAGCTTCACCGGCAGCTTTGTTCTCAGAACCAGATGCACCCTGCTTCTGAGCCATTTCCTGCTGCAAAGCCATCATGGCTTCCTGCACCTCCTGCTGCGACAACGAAGAAGGAGTGCCTGCGCCTACCTCTTTGAAGCCTTTCATGAAAGACTCTGGTTCTACTTCCAGGCCTTGCTTTGCTAGGTTAGCTGCCATGTCGCGGCCAATGATGTAGCTGATCTTATCTTTTAAATCCATAGTGTGTATTTGTGCACCAAAGGGTGCGGTTATGTATATATAAATCTTATGTGATACTTACAAAGCTACCAATAATTGAGTTTAAGCCCAAGGTCTGTGCTTATTACGAATGCCTTACAGTTAACTGGTACAAGCTTTATACGACTTTGGTTTACGGTAGAATTTGTAGCAAAGTAAGTCTGTCAATAAAATTTTACTGATTATCAATCAAATATGTACAGCGTGTGCCGGTAAAAATTAAGATTAAGGCCAGAGAAGAAATGCTGCATAAACTGCGCGCAGGTATGAGCGTGAATGTTTCTGTTCTGACAAAGGAGGGTTAAACTTATGGCTGAAACCGGTGTAAAAAATGGCTTATCACAATCACGGTGATTACTGCTTCGCTTCTGGAGCTGATTGACACGACCATTGTGACAAAGCAGACATATTTGCTTACCTACACAGACGCCTATTGGGTGGCAGGTCTGATTATGTTGTGTTCTGTTCCGCTGTTATACTTACTGAAGTTTAAGAAAAACACCCATGTGCCTACTGATGTACATTAAAAAGTTAGACTTTATACCTATAACAGAAAGGGCCGCTCCAGTTAGAGCGGCCCTTTCTGTTATAGGTATAAGGCGAGGTCTTCTTCTGACAGGTCAATTCTAATTTCTCCTGGTGAAATCATACTCTGGATAAACAGCATTAGGGTTTTAGAAAATACAAATACTGGTGGTAACGTCTTCATGGTTCGTGAAAATATTTTATATCTGGTTCAAAAGCGATTTTATACTACAAAGGTTGCTGATAAGTATTATTCAGGTGTTTCCTTTAGTTTATACTTATGTAAAGCCTTGCATAAACTTGGGTAGGTGGTTTATTAGGCAGTATCAGGTAC
>NZ_JBHTLD010000407.1:0-1529 GCF_042678745.1 Pontibacter rugosus
CAAAGTTATGCCATTCGGTAACCTATTATATAAATCTTTATTTATTTGCAGTAACCACACAAGGAACAGAAAGCCATAGATTACAAAAATGTATTCACCTGTTTCATTGTCAGGAATAAAGGCAGGAACAATCATTAAATAGATAAATACTTGCCAAATGCTTGAACTGTATCAACTTGTTCATTTATTTATTCTTGTAGCCTTCGTTCTTATAATAGTACCTAACGGATTAGCCTAATAAGGTGTGCGAGGCGGAGCCGGAGCTTAACTTATGTGCAGGGTTATGGGCTTTAATTCTTTATCCATTGATAGGTTCAAGACAACCTATTAATTCTTTGGATCTAAGTAAGGTATAAATATCGCCTTTGTCCAGTGTGTCCAGTTTTAATACACCAAAACTAATATTTGCTTTAGTGATATCACCTAGTTGAATGATCATTTCCTGGTTATTGTCTAAATCCTTTACTACTATACTTTTACCATCCTCAGCCATATAGATTTCTTTAACCTTGTAGTATTTCGGAATCCTGCCAACATAGAAATGAACAAACATGATAATGCCAATTATAGGTAATAGAAAATATGCTCCAGAGTAAAGCATTGATAATGTTATTACTAAATCACAGAAGATCATAAATGAAGGAAACAAAGTTTTCCATTCATATAAGTTGTCTTTAGAAAGCTTAATCATTGATTATTGCTCATAACAGTTTGTATAGGCGACGGGTGAGGCATTTGCCGAGTATGGAGCCTGTGCAGGGTTATACAACGTCTCTTTTTCTTTCCTTTTCTATTATGTAACTTAAATAGCCTAGTGCCCCAGCGGTTGCACCAATTCCGCCTATACTTCCTATACCTGTATAATGTGCAATGACAGCAGCAGGAATCCAAGCTGCAACAGCCCCGACAACAGCTGCTCCTATAAATTTCCGTGTGCCGCTTAGAGTGCTTCTGAGCAGCTTATTGTTAGCTTCTACATAATTGAAATCTTCTATAATTGCTTCTCTATAGTTAGTAATAAAATTGTCCCAGAGTTCTTCTTCTTTAACAGATGCAAGCTGGCTTGTGGTGTCAATATCAAACACAGCTTTGACCACTTCATCACCTATTTCGACATTTATAATGCTCTTCCATTTAAGAGGATTCATAGTCACCATGTTCAGAAGAAAGCTACCTCTTTTAAAAGACAAGAACCTTTCTGAAGACTCTGCTAAGCGAAAGCCTTGGCTAACGAAGTATTGTATTGTTGCTTCTTTTATATCTTCATTGAGCTTCGAACAAAGGAAGCTTGTCTCTTTTTCCATTTTGATACTATGTTGTGCAACGGACTTGGCCATAAGGCGGCGTAGCTGGCTTATGGGTGTGGTGTGCGCCCAGTATGGGCACCTGATACGAAAGGTATCATATTATTCCAGAGGGTGCAAGTCCCTTGCAGGCGAGTTGGTGAAGCCTGTTAGCAAGCCGCAAGCTGGTTCGTCGTGAGGCGTGCAGTGAAGAAAGCGGGACTGCAAAATCCGGTACTGACGAAC
>NZ_JBHTLD010000408.1:0-1520 GCF_042678745.1 Pontibacter rugosus
GAGACGCATTTCCAAAAAGATTTTTAAAGAAAATTAATAAAGACTTTTATGTCAGTTGTATTGATTTCAGCATTTGCATGCCAGCCATTTACTGGTAGTGAGCCAGGAGTAGGCTGGGACACCGTAGTGAATGCCTCTAAATTTTCAGATGTTATCCTCATCACACATCCTGTACATAAAGAATTTATAGACCCGGAACTGCCAGCCAATGTAGAAGTACATTATTATGATGGACCTTTCCCTAAAGCACTGCGGGGCAACAAGCCGGGTTTTGAGGCACATTACTTTCTGTGGCAACTGACATTGCACAATTATATTAAAGCACATGTGCATCGCCCATACGATGTAGTACACCATGTAACGTATGGCAGGTTCTGGACGCCCTCTTCGCTCTACAAGACAAAAGCGCCCTTCGTGTTCGGTGTTGTTGGCGGCGGCGAAACTACACCATTAAGTATGTTTCCTTTTTTTAAGAAGAAAGGTTTCTTTGCTGAGGCAGTTCGGAATGCTGTGGTATACCTATTCTCCTCCCTGCCCGCAGCCAAGAGAACAGTGAGCGCCGCCAGCATTGCCTATGTTACAACTGAGCAAACAGCAGATAAACTAAAGCAGATGGGTGCCGACGATGTTCGGGTAGCGCACCAGGTAGAGATAACTACTCAAAAGCTAAACTACTTCAGGCAGATTTCTGAAACCGTAAGCCCAGACCCGCAGAAGCTTGTATTCATTTCAGTGGCACGCCCCCTACCCTGGAAAGGCATTCAAATAGGCTTACAAGCGTTCGCCGAAGCAAGACTGACCGGCAGCGAGTATTGGGTAGTTGCTACCAAAAGAGAACGCGGATGGCTGGAAAATCTGGCAGCTGAACTAGGCATCACACATAAAGTTAAATTCTTCGGCGATCTGCCATCTATAGAAGATGTGCATAAGCTGGTGGCTTCTGCAGATGTGTTTGTACACATGGCTACCCATGAGGCATACGGCAACGTAGTAATGGAAGCAATGGCCCTGGGAAAACCTGTTATGTGCTTTAACAATGGCGGACCGGCTTTACAGGTAAACAATAAGAGCGGCTGGGTAACAGATTTTACTAGTGCTAAAGATGTAACGCAGCAGCTGGTGCGCACCATGCAAGAAATAGAGGCCGATAAATCTATTGCGGTACAGAAGGGCACAGAAGCTGTAAAACAGGTTACATACAGATGCCAGCATGTACCAAGCGGTGTAGCCTTTTTGCAAAGTGCCTATCAGGAAGCTATCAGCAAGAAAAACCATCAACGTGTAAGTGACTCGCTGAGTATAGTAAGTTAACCTGCTAAGAAAACCATAGAGCTATTCTTTTTAATGGTGCCTTTTGAAGCTACTGCAAGTATAAGGTTGCAAGTTTCTTCTTCTGTTATATCTGTTTTCTGTACAGCATATATAAAACATTCTTTTGTGGATCATTAAGCTTTGCACCAAAGGCTAAGCGGTAAGTAAATATCAAAAACCTATTTTGTAAGCTATAGTATAAAGTATAG
>NZ_JBHTLD010000409.1:0-1412 GCF_042678745.1 Pontibacter rugosus
AGTATAGCTTTGAGATAGTCTTTTGTTAATCGGCCTAATATCTTTGGTCAGATAATGCCAGCCTGTAACTCTGTTAGTATAAAGTCTGCGTCCGATGTTCCCGTTCATAAAATGGTAGAAGTAGTAAAGTATAGCGAGAAGTATAAAGCTGTCTGGGATGCTTTTGTGGAAGGCTCCAAGAATGGCACATTCTTATTTTACCGCGACTACATGGAGTATCATGCCGACCGCTTTACGGATCATTCGTTGCTCATCTATAAGAAAGGAAAGCTTGTAAGTTTATTGCCAGCCAATGAAGTGGGGCAGGAGCTGCATAGCCACAGTGGCTTAAGCTACGGCGGCTTTATAACCGATAAGCGGATGAAGAGTACGCTGATGCTGAAGGTGATTGCCTCAGTAAAACTATACTTGCAGGTATTGGGGTTTAGAAGTGTCAAGTATAAAGCTATTCCTCATATTTATCATCAGCAGCCCGCTGAAGAAGATCTTTATGCCTTGTTTCGGGAGGGGGGCGTTCTTTATCGTCGTGACGTAAACTCTGTGATTGAGCTACAAAAAAGCCATCCATACTCTAAGGATAGGCGGTGGCGCTTGTCTCAGGGGAGGAGAACTCTCGTTCAACTGGAGGTGTCACGCTGCTTTAATAGCTTCTTTGACCTGAGCAAGAAACGCTTGAAGGATAAGTATAATCTAAGCCCGATACATACTGCGGAAGAAATGCAGCAGCTCGCTACGGTATTTCCTGAGAATATCAAGCTTTATGCTGCTACAAAAGATGGAGCGTTATTGGCAGGGGCGCTTATGTATGAAACCTCTACAGTGGCGCATGCGCAATACCTCGCTGCTTCTGAAAAAGGCCGAAATCTACATGCCCTGGAGGTGCTTGTCGATTGGCTATTAACCGAAGTGTATCCTCACAAGTCATACTTCAGTTTTGGTGTTTCTACAGAGCAGCAGGGGCAATACCTGAACGAGGGGCTGGTGTGGAACAAAGAAAGCTACGGCGCACGCACCATAGTTCATGACTTTTATGAAATTCAACTCTAAGAGGCTGTGTAAAATTCATCCTTTGTGCTGCAAATCGCCTGTAAAGGAACCTGTCTTCACGCTTTTCTCGCCCCATAGCGCTGCTATGCAGCTCTAACACCGATTTGCCAAACCCTTTCCATTCAGCTTTCGCTTGCTAAAACGAAATGTAAACAAGCTCTAATTAGGAAGCAGAGAGAAGCTTAGATCAAATTTTTACTAGAGTAGTGGCAGAGGGTGCTTTACCAAAGTTAGTGAGGTGCCCTCTTTTTTTATGCATGCATGCCAGTTCTGCTAGAGGGGCTCGTGAGCTGTCAAAACATTGCTATATCCTTTCCTCCCTCTTTCTCTTTTTTTAGTCTGTGCTTGTTCAGGTTTTCCAATCA
>NZ_JBHTLD010000410.1:0-1498 GCF_042678745.1 Pontibacter rugosus
TTTTTCCACATATTAATACTTTGATTCTCCTGCGGATTTCTTCAAAAAATTTGCTAAAGCACATTACTTTGTAGGGTAATAGCTCTGAAAATTTGTTGTGCATAAGTTGGTTTAGCTGCCTTTGGGTCTTGCTACCAGCTACCTTCAATGAAAGAAGCGGTAGGCAAGCCGTTCATGATTCCATAAGAGGCAGAGCCGAAGCAGGTGTTAAGTAAATTCTATGGTACTAAGCAACGGTCGTTTGTGCTGTATACGTGTAAAGCGGCACCCAAGAGGGCAGAAGCTATCAGGATGCTGGCAAATCGATGAAGTTGTTTATATCGTGAGCCTTTAAGTTCTGTTAGCTCCAGTTAGATTAGGATATTGCATTGAAAATCAACCGACCCCTAACCCCTCTGGTGAGGGGAATTACGCGAACAAGTAAAACATTCTACTTACGGTAGGGGCTAGCGCTGGGTAAACAGTATGGCATGTTCAACCACCTTTTATAAATCGCCACTTAAGACATTTTATACTTGGCAGTTGCCTTTCATCATGCCTGGCAGAAGCTTACTGTAATGACGATTCAGAATTCTTGTTGTGCGGCTAAAATAACAAAGCGCCTTTTTAGCATACTTATGGAAAGGAGTGATGAATGTTAGCTTGAATGATACGGTATTAAATTTTATATCAATGGTTTAAGTATAAATATGTGTTGTATTACTTTAGACATAAACCTTCGTCTGGTTGATCTTCGTAAGCAGTATAAACAGCACACAAAAGTACTAGGACTATGTATAAATTATTTAAACCACTTGCTGCTCTTATTTTGTCTTTGATGGTAGTATTAAGCAGTTGCACCGCTACTAGAGAGCAGCAAATAGAAGACGACATGAGCGATTTCAGAACTTGGGTAAGCAATAATACCTCTAACATTGCAGATAGATCAGAAGAAGACTGGCATCAAACTAAAGAGACCTTTAAAACGCGCACACAAGAGCTTGATCAAAAGGAGGATAAGCTTAGTGCCAGGCTGAAGCAAGATTATAAAGAACTAAAGCAGCAGTTTAATTCAGCAGATGCCACCTATACGCGTAACCAGCAAAATCCAGGAATAGCTGAATGGGAGAGGGCTTTACTGGGGAGCTGGGCTGATTATGCCTCTATAAATGCATCTAACGTGCGGGAAGCTTATATTACTTTTATGGAAAATGTGCGTGACCAGAAAAGCAACTGGGGGGATGAAGATTGGGAAATGGCAAAGCTGGTGCTAGAGCAACTGAATGCGCGTAAAAGTAACATCAGCGGTAATATCTCAACTGAAGCCGAAGTGAAAATCAAGGCTTTGCAGATGGAATTCACCACTCTGGAAACTGCTGCCGACGCTACTGATAATAATTAAGTATAAAGTTTAAAGTATTACGAACATTAAAGTAATAGTTTTATAATATTGGATTATGTGTTGATTATTAGTTGATAATGCCTTTAATGTAAATTTATTAATAACTCTGGTTGCGTT
>NZ_JBHTLD010000411.1:0-1487 GCF_042678745.1 Pontibacter rugosus
TTAAGATACTTTTCGGGAAAGGACAAATTGCTTCTATAAGCAAAGAAATACCTGCCGGTGCTCGCGTAATGGTAACCTATGGTGGCGGAAGTATAAAGAAAAACGGCGTTTATGAGCAGGTAATGCAGGCGCTGAAGGGATTTGAAGTCTTAGAGTTTAGTAATATAGAGCCTAACCCTCACTATGAAACGCTGATGCAGGCAGTTGAAATTGCGAAGCGGCAGCGCATTGATTTCTTTTTGGCAGTAGGCGGTGGTTCTGTCATCGATGGTACCAAATTCATCGTTGCTGCCATGGAATATGAAGGAGAAGATCCCTGGAATATTTTATCAAAGAAAGAACCTATCAAAAAAGCGGCACCATTTGGCACAGTTTTGACCTTGCCTGCTACAGGCTCTGAGATGAATTCTGGCGCTGTGATCACTCGTGTATCTACAAAAGAAAAATTATCGTTCGGGGGGGCTTATACTTTTCCTCAGTTTTCTGTGTTAGATCCTGAAACAACTTTTACACTGCCTGTACGACAGATTAGTAACGGCATTGTAGATGCCTTTACGCATGTGCTGGAGCAGTACCTCACGTATCCGGTTAATGCGCCACTTCAAGACCGTTTTGCTGAATCAATTCTGCTAACCCTTAAAGAAGAAGGGCCAAAAGCTATCCAAAATCCTAAGGATTATGATACAATGGCTAATTTTATGTGGTGTGCTACGATGGCATTGAATGGCGTTATTCGAACAGGAGTGCCTACAGACTGGGCTACACATTACATAGCGCATGAACTAACGGCTTTGCATGGTATAGATCATGCCCGTACACTTGCCATAGTATACCCATCCTTGCTTCGCGTTAAGAGCGATACAAAAAAAGAAAAGATGCTACAGTATGGAAGCCGCGTGTGGGGCATTAATGCTGGTACAGAAGATGAGTGTGTGGAAGCGACAATACAGGCTACTATTTCCTTCTTTGAGTCATTGGACATAAGAACCAAACTTTCAGATTACGATGTAAATCAGGCAACCATAGATCTGATTGTGCAGCGTTTTGAAGAAAGAAATGTAAAGGATCTTGGGGAGAGGGCAGATATTCAGATACCTGATGTAAGAGAGATATTAACATTAAGCCTTTAGTAGGAGATGATTTATTAGAAAGGCACTGCAGGCATATACCTGCAGTGCCTTTTGCTGTTTAATTAGGCTCACGTACCTGTTAGTAGAAATATAATTTTACTTCAATCTAAAAAAAGAAGTCGGCGTTAAAGAGGCAGGTTAATATTCGAAAACTTCTTAAAGAGTAAAGTAATGGAAGAACTAATTAGAAAAGGGAGGTGGGTAATGCTTTTGATTTTTGCCATTATTCGATAATTCAAAAACGTTTACATCTGGGGAAAAAGACACTTTAATGTAAATCCGTACTATGAAAGAGCAGCAAGAAGTTTTTAGGGTAATTCATTTCCTTTGTAATATGCTGATTTTATTCTCCAATAT
>NZ_JBHTLD010000412.1:0-1445 GCF_042678745.1 Pontibacter rugosus
CTCGACTTTAGCATTAAGCAGCATTGGCCAGCATATGCTGAAAATGCTGTAGCAAAGGTTTTGGTATTTTCACCATCTCTGTCTGTTTATCAGAGGTTGAAAAATCGATTTTCTGCCATAGCAGCCTTCTGACGGCGGCAATCGCGTCACTGAAAGTAGGCTTCTCTTTTTTGTGCCATGCCGCTGTGTCGACCAGCAGCATCCCTTGTTTTTGCAGCCTCTCAGCCAGTAGCGTAACGATAGAAAAAAGCCCTAGCAGCACTGGGGTGGTACGCTCAATTGCTTTATCTGACCACTGCCTCTGTGTCTCAACTCCTATGTGTGCCCGCGTCTCCTCCAGTGTCACCTCTACGGACCACCTTCTGGCAAAGTAAAGGACTATCGTCTCTGCCGGTAATTCCAGATCGGTAGAAAGCAGGGCCACCGGCGTCAGCTTCCCTTCCGGGTCGCCCAGCAGTACCCACCTTAGGGGCACCACCGGCTTTCCGCTGTGGTACCATACAGCGGTGCCCGTGGCTATCTCCATTTCTTTCTCACCATGGCCGTACCAGTTAGTCAGCTTCACCTTCTGCCATTTTGTAGCAGCACACTTCAAAACCTCCTGCAGGGATGGCAGTCTCTCTCCTTTTTTCCTGCTGCGCCCGGGTTTGCCCGGCACACGGGCCGGGGCAGGCTCATAAAGTGCCGCATCCAGACGCAATCTGGTAATGAAAGTGACATGGCTGCGCACCGCCGCCAGCAATTCCATGACAGCATAAGAGCTGTCTCCCACGGCTATCACTTGCCGCTCTGGCAGCCAGCGCTTTAGTTGCAGGAGCATCTGTCGGGCCCAGTCGGTGATTTTCTTGTGCCGCTTCCTGGCTTCTTGGGCATAGCGCTCACTGGGAGCCAGCACCGTCAGAAAAGGCAGGGCCCACACCCGCCCGGCCCAGCTCATGGGCAGGAGCAGCATCAGGCTTATCCACCGCAGGCCGCTACACTTGACAAAGTGCGCGCGGCTGCTGCGCGCACTGTCCCGATAAATGCCTCTCTTGTTTATCTTACTACCCCACCTGCGCTCTATCGTCTCGTCTATCCCTACTACTACCGGACCAGCTGCCAGAAAAGCAGCAAGCAGTTGGCCCAGCAGAACATGTGCTCCTTCCAGGGCACACCACCTGGCCAGGCTCAGCACCCGGTGATACTTATGAAACTTTGTCTCTTCGCTTAGCCCCAGTACGCGTAGAGCAGAAGTAACGGTTCGTTTGCCAGGTGCTAAAATAGCTCCTGCTAAAAGAAGGCGGGCATGGACAAAGACCGGTTTGGAAAACAAACTGGAATAGGCTATCATTATAGTTAGGAACTCATCGGGAAAGCTGGACATGGAAAGATTTGTTTGGTCACAATCTTAACCTTACCTCTTCTTGGTGAGTTCTATCTTTTTATAAAAATGCTAAAGTCGAGCT
>NZ_JBHTLD010000413.1:0-1443 GCF_042678745.1 Pontibacter rugosus
ATGAAAATCACCCAATAAATAAGGAAAGCCATATAAAGGTAAAATTCTTCCAAACTAAAAAGGAAAGTGGGTTTTCTGCTAATGGATTTAAAAATCTAAAAGAAGGCATTGAAGAAATATTCAACCTTGAACTAGGTTTAGATAAGTTACAACAGATAGGAGCGAATCAGGATATACTTGACACAGCCGATTTGATTCGTAAAATTTTTAGAAAATCAAGCAGAGAAAGAGCAAAGTTTACCTGTGAGGTATATTATGTGACGGCTGCACCAGATATCAATATTCCAGAGAAAATTTCGCACCTCCAGGAGGAACTTGAAAAGAACAATCTCAATATTCCATTTGAATTTGAATATTGGGGGGCTCAAAAACTTCTTGACTTAACAGAAAGAGTTGATGAAAGTATTGAATTGAAATTTAGTTCTCAACCTCTTGAGATCAAAGAAAGAGGAGTTGATATAAGTGGATTTACTGGATTCATTTCAGGCAACGACTTAATCACTGCTTTAAAAGATGAAAATGGAGAATTCAAAAGTCATTTAACTGAAGGGAATGTTAGGTTCTTTCTAGGTGAAGACAAAAAAATAAACAGTTCAATTATTGAATCTGCAAAAGATCCCGATAAAGCTCAAAATTTTTGGGCAATGAATAATGGGCTAACAATAATTGGTGATTCTATAGAGCCATTAGGTAATAATGAATATAGTGTTGTTAATCCACAAATTGTTAATGGTTGTCAAACAGTCCACTGTTTATACTACGCCCAAATTGAAATAGAATCACTTCCTGATGCACTTAAAGTTTTTGTCAAACTGGTAAATACAGAAAACTTAGAAGTTCAAACGGACATAATTAGTGCGACAAATTCGCAGAACCCAGTTAAGTCAGCAAGTTTAAAAGCTAATGATAATATTCAGCGCAACATTGAAAAATATTTAAAAGAGGTTGGAATATATTACGAAAGAAGAGAAAACTATTACAAGAGACAAGGATACACAGGAAACAAAGTTATAGGCTTACTAAAAATGGCACAGATCATACATACAGTAGTTAACAAAGAATCTGTAGTTGCCATAAATGATGCTTCAACTCTTTTTGAATCGCAAGGAAAATATGACATCATTTTTCACGATAATGCGGACTATGATATTTACAAGTTTGCTTCTGTTCTCTATCAAAAGATATGGAGTATAAAAAACTCGGATATTCGTAGCAATACATATTCTGATAAAGAAAGAAGTCTTATTTCAAAGGGAGGTTTCGTATTTCTCCACATTATGAGCTCCTTAATGATGTCAAGAGCACTTTATAAGTTTGGGAACACAGAAACAAGTTCTGAACAAACTACTAGAATTGATATAACTGCCCCAGCTCGAAAGAACGAATTTACAAAACGAAAAAAGTGGTTATTGGAGAAATTAGATGATGATAATTATCTAGAAG
>NZ_JBHTLD010000414.1:0-1437 GCF_042678745.1 Pontibacter rugosus
CTTGCTAACAGGCTTCACCAACTCGCCTGTAAGGGACTTGCACCCTCTGGAATAATATGATACCTTTCGTATCAGGTGCCCATACTGGGCGCACACCACACCCATAAGCTAGCTACGCCGCCTTATGGCCAAGTCCGAAATCTATGATGAAAACAAGCGTTTTGCTCTAAATAATGTTCAATCTCACTTCATAGGGAGTCCCTCTTTTTATAACTGCCACCGCCTGGTGCAGCAGCTTGTTCCTGACAGCATTCAAGACGCTCATCTTGCTTTTGCCTTCCCCGACTTTCCGCTCAAAGTAGCTCCTCATCTCACCGTTGTTCCGGATACTACTCAGAGCCGCCATGTGCAGCACCTGCTTCAACTCTTTGTTGGCGAACTTCGAGACACCCGTCCTGCCCATCACGCTCGTGCCGCTTCTGTACTCGAAGGGAGCTACCCCGCAGTAGCAGGCAAGCTTGCGTCCGTCTTCCATTTTAGAGAAGCCCTGGGTGTAGACCAGAAGGGAAATGGCTAGTACTTTTCCCACGCCCTTGACAGAGGTGAGCAGGTCGTATTTTCGCTTCAGCTCACCGTCCTTTGCGATAAACTGCTGCATCTTTTCCTCCACTAACTCCTTGCTCTTCTCCAGCCCCCTGATAGCCTTTCTGTTCACCTGTTCCAGCGTCTTTCCAGACACAGGGTCTATTTGCAGCAGCTCCTTGATGGTGCCCTTGATGCTTTTAAGGGCCTTGATGAGCCTGCTCCTGCTTGCCTGCAGATCCTTCAGCCGCTCCAGCGTCACGCCAGAGAGCGATAAGCACTGGGCCTCCTGCTGGTGCAGCAGGGCGTAACGGGCGATTCTTTGTGCATCTACCTTGTCGTCCTTTCCCCTGACCATACCGATGCTCCTCTTGATCTGCAGGGCGCTCTCCAGCCACACGTGTACCTGCCTTGCCAGCAGGTAGTGCACCAGCTGCCTGGTGTACATGCCTGTGTGCTCCATACAGCAGAGGGTGTCTGGGCCAGCCTCGCAGCCTTGCTGCTTCATCCAGGCCTTCATCCGCTGAAAACCCTCGCTGTTGTTGTTGAACTTCTGGTGGTGCAGGGGTACTTCGCCCCTTCGGGTCAGGCACACGTCCAGGCTGTCCTTAGAGACGTCTACCCCCAGAATGAACGGTGAAACTTGCGGTTGCATTAGCTTTTCCATATCTTTTAGTCAGTTAAGGCAAGCTGCGAATCGAAACCTTTATCATGGGTCTGTAATCCCGAAAATCTATATGATTCCTCGCCTGCAATGAAAGTAAAAGCAGCCAGACTGATTCGGACTGTAGGAATTTCGCCTTGTTAGCGAGTAGTTCACTGGCTGCCCTTCAGGTATAGGTAAAAATTACTACAATACCTGGTAATAGAAAAGTATAGCTATTGGAAAAATTATATAGCGCTAATCTAAAGGTT
>NZ_JBHTLD010000415.1:0-1360 GCF_042678745.1 Pontibacter rugosus
ATCTAATATTACATACCAGAAGGTTTCTATTAAATATGGATTACTTGTTGGGCTTGCACATATGGTATTTTTCATGATCATGTGGGCTTTGGGCCTGCTCGATACTGTAGAGCTATCTTTTATTAGTGGCTTATTCTTAGTTATAGGCATTTGTGTGGCTATCTCCAACTTCAAAAAAGCAAAGGGAGGCATGATCCAATACTTTCAAGGCCTTGCTATCGGTGCAACAGTGGGAGTGGTTTCTTCTGCAGTTCTTGCCCTTTTCCTGATGGTTTTCGTGAACACGCTCGATACAGAGTACCTTGCGTCGTTGCAGGCAAGCTCGTTGTTCCCGGAGGGCTTATCGAAGCTTTCGCTTTTTGTGCTTACGATTTTGTATGGTACTGTTCCTGGCGTTTTGATCGCCTTTATTGCCATGCAGTGGTTTAAGAACGCAGATCATACCATGACTAACCAGGTAAAATAATTTGAAGGTAAAAACGATCATAAAATCGAGATAAAATGGAAAAAATTGGTTTGAAATATGGATTGCTTACTGCTGTGGCATTGATAGCTTATTTCTTGCTGATGCATCTGCTAGGGCTTACACATATTGTAGAGCTCCGCTTTCTGAACGGCGTCATTTTGGCTGTAGGTGTAGTTCTGGCTATAAAAGGCTATAAAGCTGTGGTAGATGGCAACATCAGCTACTTCAAAGGTTTGGGTACGGGCGTGATTACCTCTGTTATCAGCACAGTGATTTTTGCTGCCTTTATGATTATCTATACTCAGATCGGTGGAGATGAGCTGGTTGAAACCCTTACTGCTGAAAGGTATTTTGGCCAGAGAATAGAAGCTACTCCAGGCATTGTGATTTTTACAGTGCTTATGATCGAAGGATTGATCTCTGGATTCATGATATCGTTTATAGCCATGCAGTTTTTTAAGCAACGGCAGCACAAGTTTCCAGGAATGTAAGAACACAAAGACTTGGGTTAAAGTGTAGTGATATCGTGTTCAACAACAGCAAAGGCCTGCAGTATTTAAATGCTGCAGGCCTTTGCCGTTGTTGAAGTATAGTATAGATAATATTACTTTACAATAGCGTCCGGGCGTTGTATAATTTGAACAACCACCTCATGCAAGTCTCCTTCTTTATCTTCTAGTTTATATATTACCATCGGATTGTCTGCATCATGTACAGATTCAATTTCTATTACCCTGTCACCTTCTTCCATATGCTCTTCTAATTGTGGAGTGAGATCCTGAATGGCTTTTGCAAATGTTACTTCTAGCTTACTGGGATTGTAAAACCTTGTCCTCATGTTGATTTAATTAAATATAAATCACGTATTATTCTCTTAAACAGTGACTTATATAA
>NZ_JBHTLD010000416.1:0-1415 GCF_042678745.1 Pontibacter rugosus
AATGGTTGCAGTTGAACATAACTTTTATAAATTTGAACATTATTTGAGAAGGAGATATGCAGATGAATCAGAAAATTACGCGTTACATGCACTTGTTAGTGGCTTTAGTTGCATTCATAAGCAGCGATAAGTAAAATATTTACCTTACAGATAGGAGGTACTGATCTTATAAGTAGTTCTATACTCTCTTACCGCATCTTCCTGATTATACTGCTTCATAATTGAGAAAAGATATTCCTCGCCTACATAAGGAGGTGAGACTTCTTATATTAAAAAAAGCCGCTGTACATTGTTGCACAGCGGCTTTTTTAATTTAGCATCGAAATTTTACCTGTTGTGTGGCGCTGGCGTTGCTTCTTTTTCCTGTTCCTGATTCGCCCAAAAAACAGTACGTGTTGGAAAAGCAAAGTCTATTCCTATAAGTTCAAACTCTTTGAAAATTCTTAGATTTATCTTTTGTTGTACATCCATGTACACGTTATAATCTGATGAAAGTACATAGTAAACAATTTCAAAATCTAAACTTGAGTCGCCATACGATGAGAAGTGTGCACGGTCGTATCGTGTAGTTTCCTGCTCATCTATTATAGTTTTAAGCAGAGCAGGTATTTCCTGTAGCGTTGCATAAGGAGTTTGATACGTTACTCCGATTTTGAATAAGATGCGGCGCTGCTCCATACGTTTGTAATTATGGATGCGCGAGTTTGTAAGGTCAGAGTTAGAAAACACAAGCTGCTCTCCCGATAAGCTTTTAACACGGGAAGTTTTTACTCCTATTTTATCTACAACTCCTGCTTTCTCATCTATCACTATAAAATCACCTACTTCAAATGGCCTGTCAAAGAAAATCACAAAGTAGTTAAAGAGGTCACCTAGTATATTTTGTGCGGCCAGAGCTACAGCTATACCACCTATACCAAGTCCAGCCACCACAGTAGTTACATCATAGCCCAGGTTATCTAGCAGTGTCAGGAGCCCTATACCCCAGATTATGATGTTGATGATGAGCATTATGCCACCCAGCTGCTTTACTTTTTCCTCCCCATTGTCCTGCCCATGGATGTAAGCGCGTAGCATTAGCAGAATTGTAGAAGATAAGAGCCGAATAACTAAAATAGTGATGGCGACCGTTGTAGCAAGTACAACAATGTTGTGCAAACGCCTTGGCAATAGCAGATAATCTAAGGCTATGTAAACGACAGCAATATAAAGTGCCGGTATTCCATAGCGGTAAACACTTTCAACCAGGAAATTATCAATATTAGTATTTGTTTTTTGTGCTAATCGAGCAATACGGGTAAGGATAGATCTTTTAAAAAAACCGATGATCAAAAAACCAAGAAGGATAAACCCTACAGCGATCAGATAATTTTGAATGGTGTTATGAAAAAACACTTTGTCAAGAATATCATTCA
>NZ_JBHTLD010000417.1:0-1392 GCF_042678745.1 Pontibacter rugosus
TTAGAAACAACAAATATCAGGGAAAAGAATTGTGGATAAAAAATCTATAAAATGGCCCTAGTGATGTTAGAAGAACTAATCAGAAGTGAATTTATGAGAGGTGACTAATATTGTCCACTACAGTATTAGAAGTATTATGTTGAATAGAAGTGACTAAGCTGTATGTTAATTCAACTATGGGAAGAGCAAGTATAGCAGATCAAATTCTATGTGTACATAAAAAAGCTCCTCATCCATACTATGAAAAGGAAAGGTTAAATGAGGCTATCAGTTATTGAAATAAAAATTGGTGAAGCAAGGGTTGTGCAATCATATCATAATTCAACCTATATAAGCAAAGGAAGCTTGAACCTAAAACGACTCCTTCTATACCAATTTAAGAAAACCCTAAAGTTCCCTTCTCAGTTATCAAAATGTTAAGCAGTTACATCTTTGATGGATTCAACAGAAATATAATTGATAAGGAGCCAGCTTAAAATGGCGAAGATCAGAATGAGAATCAAGAGCAGAAAAAGCTGAAATGAGTAGTTGCTTTTGAAAGGTATTCTAGAGCACACAAGGAAACAATCAAACCCAAAAAGATTTCCTCTGGTCAAATTCCACTAGCATTCCCACTCTACAGGAAGTTGAAAACGGAAACAGAAAACTATTTTAACATGCGGCAAACAGTGGTTACACCCCCTCCTTTATAAAATACTTCACTATTAAACACTAACAGTCACTTCAAATTTCAGCAGCCTTTACATCTTACCCTAACCCGAAGCAGAAAATTCTTTAGAGACTTGAAAGTTGAATTAAATGATGTTCAACTGTAACGTCTCAATTTAAATTGCTTCAATCAAAGCCTTGCGCTTAAGAAAAGAGTAATTGTAGGTTTTGGCTAGTGCAAAAAGCTCGGCAGTTTCCAGCAACAGCTCATCCTTAAAAACTTAGATTCACGAATACCGGCACTACCTGTGTAGGAAATCAAGCACAGTAATAACGGCCGTAATTGGTAAAATAAAACATCAATACACGAATAAGAGGAAATCGTGCGTAATCCACAGAAGTGTGGTTAAACGTGTGGAAAAGCGTGGGTAAGAATCAGGATAACTTACACGACCAAAAATTACACACTAAGTTTCACGTTACACAGAGGGTAAAAAGTGGATACCGGTGTATAAAATCGACAAGAAATTACATTTTCCACGTCAGTGTGTAATGTTTACAAAGAAATTCACATTTTGACGCAAAAAGTGGAAAACAAGGCTAAAATATTCACACTTAATAATCTAGATTCCACAGCAGATACAGGAGAGATGTGAAAAACTAAATAAGTGTAAACAAGTTATAGCCACTACACAAAGATGAGTAAAGTTATCAACTTGTGAACAGCCCTAGAGATAGAAGAAG
>NZ_JBHTLD010000418.1:0-1381 GCF_042678745.1 Pontibacter rugosus
GTTTATCAATAGTATTAATATAAAAAGAATCTTCTTGCACCTTTCTGTTTTTTGAAACATTATTGTAGGGGTTTACCGTTAAAATACCAGGAGAATGTAGGGATATGAAGTTATTACGAAACATAACGTTAGATAAATGTAATTTTGTCGCAGATAGGAGAACAAGGAAGATATTCAGTACAGCGTACGAAAATCTTAAAACCTTTATCTTTTATCGCGATGCTGATAATAAATTTAAACTGGTGGTAACCAAGGAGGATGATCCGCCTATCATCGTAGAAAAGAGTATAACAAGGGCCCAGGCCTTCCGTTTAATGAATACCCGCCCGTAAAACAGGCGGGTTTTTTTTATTCCCTGGTTTACAAGCCCATGAATCTACAAAACCCATACTATAAAATAGCTCTTTCAGGAGTAGTGCTATGCCTGTTGCTGCAGGTAGTGCTGTTTTTTGCGGTAGACCCTTACCTGGCTTCTGTCGTGTCGCCATTCTATCCTATATGGATCATATTTTTTGTTGTAGGCTGGCGCAAAGAGCACCCGAGGCGTTAAAGCAGGCAGCTTTGTATAAGGCAAAGTTAAAGCAAACGTTAAGCAGGAAATTTATACTTCAGGCCTTATTCAAATAGTACGCTGGGCACTTTTTATGCTCTTTTATACTTATAGCACTATAGGCAAAAAGAGTATGGACAAGAGGCAAGAGAAAATAATGGCCGACGAGAACCACGTGCAACATATGTTTTTGCAGGTGGAAAACAGTGATGTGGTATGTGTGCTTAACATTGCTGGGCACCCTTACCGCTTGCGCGAGTTGATCTTTATGATGGTGGAAAACGGATGCCGGGTCAAGCAGACTACTGCGGAAAGGTTCAATACGTTTAGTTTTGACAAAGAAACGGTAGAAGTATATGATTTTCTTACTTCTATCATCAAAGCGAAGTTTCTATAGTGTTAGTCTGATAAGCAGAAAAAGCAGGGGCTATCTATTTGATAGCCCCTGCTTTCTGTTATAACTGCTTGATTTCTATTTCGCGTGGTTTGCCAGCATCCTCATAGTATGGTAGCCTTACCTGTAGCTGTCCATCCTCATAAACAGCTTCTATACCTCCTAAATTAACTTGCGGAGGCAACATAAATGTTCTATTAAACATAGGTGCAGCCATCTCAGGTTTTTCTTCGCTTTGTAGCACAGAGAAAAGGGTTAGTTGGTTGTTGTTGAGCACAACTTTGAAAGACTCTGGGTTTACGCCTGCTGCCCATACATTGATAAGAGCACCTTTCTTAAGCTTCTTTATGTCTACATATGTTTCACTTACACCACCTCCAAGTGTATTTAGCAGGTCGATCTGGTAAGCAATATTTTTTAATAACTCTTTATCTTTT
>NZ_JBHTLD010000419.1:0-1364 GCF_042678745.1 Pontibacter rugosus
GTAATAATATAATGTCTCATCAAGCAGGAATAGAAAATGCCCAGATAGCAGTCATCGGTCTAGGGTACGTAGGCCTACCACTGGCTGTTGAATTTGCTAAGCAGTTCAAAACGTTAGGTTTTGATATAAATAAACAGCGAATTGAAGGCCTTAAGCAGCGGCATGATCATACACTAGAGGTGTCTGACGAGCAGTTGAACAAGGTTCTGACAGAGGATTTCTCAGCTGGAAAAGGCCTTCTTTGTACTGATCAGTTGGAGCAGATAGAGCAGTGTAATTTCTATATCATTACAGTACCTACGCCGGTAGATAAGAATAACCGTCCAGACCTGACGCCTCTTTTTAAGGCTAGCGAGACGGTAGGCAAAGTGCTCAAGAAAGGTGACATTGTTATCTATGAGTCAACAGTTTACCCTGGCGTAACGGAAGACGAATGTGTGCCAGTACTGGAGCGAGTATCCGGTCTGAGGTTTAACGAAGACTTCTTCGCTGGCTACTCCCCTGAGAGAATTAACCCAGGCGATAAAGAGCATACCGTTGCAAAAATATTGAAGATCACTTCTGGCTCTATGCCAGAGGCAGCCGATAAGGTAGACGCGCTTTATAATGCTGTAATTACTGCCGGCACCCATAAAGCTCCTTCTATAAAGGTGGCAGAAGCAGCTAAAGTAATTGAAAATGCACAACGTGACATTAATATTGCCTTTGTAAACGAGCTGGCAAAGATATTTAATCGCCTCGGCATAGATACAGATGAGGTGCTGCAAGCAGCTGGAACCAAATGGAATTTTCTGAAGTTTAAGCCAGGCTTAGTTGGGGGGCACTGCATTGGTGTAGACCCATATTATCTGGCTCAGAAGGCGCAGGAGGTAGGATATCACCCTGAAATTATACTTGCTGGTCGACGACTAAATGACGGCATGGGTGAGTATGTAGCACATGAAGTGGTGAAGTTGATGGTGAAGAAGGATATTTCTGTGAAGAATGCAAACGTGTTGGTGTTGGGAATCACTTTTAAAGAAAACTGCCCAGATGTGCGCAATACAAAAGTGGTAGACATACTGCACACGCTAAAGGACTACCAGATGAATATCACCATCTATGACCCGTGGGCTGAGCCTGCCGAAGTAAATCATGAATATGGATGGGAGTCTACTACATCATTAAGTGCCTCAATAAAATATGACGTTGTTATTCTAGCTGTGTCACACAAGGAGTTTGAGGAGCTTGATCTGAATAAACTTTGTAAGCAGGATGCAGTAGTCTATGATGTTAAGGGGGTATTGCCAAGAGAAATAGTAGATGCTAGATTATAATCAGTATAATGTATTAGTCAATAAACAAAATGGACATACAAGTTTCTG
>NZ_JBHTLD010000420.1:0-1361 GCF_042678745.1 Pontibacter rugosus
TCCCAGAAGAGTTTAAAGATGACAAAAACAAGGTTGAAAAGTCTATTGCTTACCGTAAAAAGGAGTGGTTGACTTCACTTTTGCCAAGTAAATCAGAAATTGTTGCTGATTTAATAAAAGAGTTGGACAAAATAAATGATGCGGATATTGATCATCCTAGTTTCGATTCTTGGCACTCAAGTTTTTCTGGAACAACTTCTCCACTTACAGTGGATGATATTCTCAATCAAAGCATAACGAATACAATCACATATTACAAGGAGTTTAATAAACAAAATCATGATTTCATGGGTCCATCAGTTGATGGTCTAATTGACATACTTACATTAACAGTTCGTAAGAACCCAAATAAATATATTGTTGATTGTAAACCACTTGTTGATGCGCCTTCGCAAATCATGTATGCTTGGATAAGAGGATTGGGTGAAAGTTGGAGAGATGAAAAAGAAAAATTTGAATGTGCAGAAGTATTTGAGACTATACTCCAAATAGTCCAAAAGAAAGAATTTTGGGAATCACATAATTCTGATGACAATTATAGTCGTTGGTTTATATCAAGTCTACTTTCCTTTATTGAAGATGGTCTTAGAGATGACAATCATGCGTTTGATGCAGACCAACTTCCAATAGTGAAAGATATCCTTTCCCAAATTTTTGAAAATGATACCCACCCTGTTTTTGACTATTCAGATTTGTCCATGACAGTTCTGAACAATTCAAGAGGTAAAATCTACACGGCTCTTTTTCAATATTCTCTACGATTAGCTCGCTTGGAAGGGAAAGACAGTGATCGATGGGATAATGACATCAAAAAATTAATCTCTCAGAAAATAGAATTGAAAGACGAGAACCCTTTACTCTTTTATGTAATCGGACAATTTTTGCCCAATATCCATTTTCTTGATGAAAGTTGGATGATCGAAAATTTCTACAAACTCTTTCCCATTGATACCGAAACTAATTGGTCTGCGGCCATGAGCGGTTATTTTTTCTATCATAGACGACCCAATAAAGTTAACTTTAAGTTATTTTTAGAAGGCTCTCACCTTTTAAAGGCTATATCAAATGACACGTTTAGAGGCGAATCAAAGAATAGCTTAATTCAACGGATTTGTACAGCTTACTTATACGAATTTGAATCTATTGATATTAATAACGAAGTGATCCAAGAGTTGATTAACTCAAAAAGCGAAGATGTTTTATCAAGTCTAATATACTTCTTTTGGAGTCCACGATTCCCCTTCGAGAAAAAGGTCATTCATAAAATTAAACCATTCTGGATTGAGCTTTTTAACAAAGCAATTAAAATGGAGGATGAAAAACTGGATTCTTATATTCTCTCAGGTTGTTGTAAATGGTTA
>NZ_JBHTLD010000421.1:0-1336 GCF_042678745.1 Pontibacter rugosus
TTTATTAATTTCGTTTGCTTCAATCGCCTTAATGCACTGGTCTGTAAGGGTGCGGATTCTCTTTAATTGATCTTTCAAAGCCTCTCCACTATTAAAGAGTGTAGTCGTATCAATTTTTGATAACTTTTGAATTAGTTCGTCAATTACTTCTTGGGGTTGCTTCCTTGCCTTATGTGCTAGCCAAGCAGCTTCAATGCTTTTATAAGTGGGGGCCGTCTCCGGGCTTAATACATCTAACCTGTGGGAAAAATTAGTGCCGTGGTCGAGGTCATATCTTCGCATACTAGCCCAATCCCGGATGTTTTCATGTCGGTATATAATATTTTCATTCGTGTCACCCTTTCCTGTTCGTGGTTTTTTAAATACCCACTCAAATAAAGCTTTCTCTCCCTCAGGAGATAAATGAAGTTCGTTTTCCGTTAGGCCGAACTGTTCACTTAACCAGTTGTTTTTAGCAATGATTTCGAATAAATAATAATCATTAGGCTTGAGCGCTTCACCTTCAGGTAGGTGTTCTTCATAGTTCATGGTGAACTGGCTAAAAGACCTAGCAGCCATCATCTTCTTTTTGGTTGTAGTCCACTTAGAAGATGATTCATTTGCCACAACTTGAATGAGACCCTTTTCCCATCCAATAGGCTCACCTGGGAATTTTGACTCAAAAAGATGTTTATAACGCTCATACACCCATATATCCTCCGCATAGCCTCCCCATGCTTTAGATCCCTGTATGTGGCGTACCGCTAATACCCTAGGTAGTTTTCGTTCCAGTTCCTCTACACTATCAGCATTGAGAGGTACAACTGTGATAATTTCTGTGTCTCGTAACAGACGTTCTAAACCAGCTACATATTTTGCTTGCTCCTCGATATCCGAAGAAGCAAACTTTTTAGGACGGTCCTCCATCTTCTTGAGCTTATCTCTAGCTTCAGTTAGTATGCCGTTCCTGATTTTTCGGAGTGCCAAAGTTCTAGTGTTGCCTTCTACTACTACATGAAAGTGGGGCTTGTCCGGATGAGACCACACCACAATATTATCTATAGGCATCCAGCCTTGTGTTGTAATAGATCTAATCAGGTCATCAGGGTTATAAATTTCTAAAAGAGTATGTTCAGCCTCACTTTGTAGGTCCGGATCAAATAACTTTTCAGCGTCGTCATATCCAGGAGCGTTTTCACTGGCTAAGCGAGGGTTGTTTGGGTCAAGGTACAGTTCGTTGAAATTTACTTTGATAGGTTCTTTTAGAAAGTTTTCCATAACTAATAAGTTTTGTGTTGATTATTGTACAAATATATAAACTGTTTAATAATAAACAAACAACTGGTGTTTTTATACG
>NZ_JBHTLD010000422.1:0-1333 GCF_042678745.1 Pontibacter rugosus
CTTTTACTGAACAGTTTAAAAAAGAGTTTTCAAGCTTTCTAGAATCTGGGTGGTACGTTTTAGGTAACAGAGTAGCTACCTTTGAAGAGGAGTTTGCCTCCTATTGCGGTGTAAAGCATTTCATTGGTGTTGCCAATGGACTTGATGCCCTAATACTATCTCTAAAAGTTTTTGAATTTGAAAGGAATAAAGAAGTTATTGTTCCTTCTAATACCTATATCGCAACTATTCTTGCCATTATACATGCAGGACTAAAGCCTGTACTTGTTGAGCCGGATTACAGGACTTATAATATTGACCCTGAGAAAATCAGTGAAAGAATAACTAAGAACACTGTTGCTATACTCGTTGTACATCTTTATGGCAAGTGCTGCCAGATGAGTAAAATACTTTCTATTGCTTCAGCAAACAACTTAAAAGTTATTGAAGATTGTGCACAGGCTCATGGCGCTAGAATAGGTAATAAAAAAGTGGGTAGCTTCGGTGATTTAGGTGCTTTTAGCTTCTATCCTACTAAAAATTTAGGTGCACTTGGTGATGCTGGTGGTATTACTACTGACTCAGATGAATTAGCAGATAAATTACGTACTCTTAGAAATTATGGCTCACGAGTTAAATACGTTAACGAGAAAGTAGGTTATAATTCTAGATTAGATGAATTACAAGCAGGCTTTCTTTCTATAAAGCTGCAAAAGTTAGATCAAATAAATGCACATAAAATTAAACTTGCGCAGATATATTTTAACAACTTAAATGACCTTGTTGTAAAACCTGTTATTGAAGACGGTTACACAGATGTATACCATATATTCAATATCAGAACTGAACAACGAGATGCACTTAGGGAATATCTGCTGGAGAATAAGATAAAAACAGAAATTCATTATCCCATACCTCCACACAAGCAAAAAGCAATGAAAGGTTTTTTTGAAGATGATTATCCTATTTCAGAAGAAATTCATGCTACAACGCTAAGCTTACCCATATCATTTTTCCATACAGAGGATGATGTTAAATATGTATCTGATGCTATAAATTCTTTTACTGGCGCTTAGAATACCGTACCAATTAATTATTTTGATTTAACGCTAGGTTCTTTTTTAAAAAAAATTGAAAGAGAACTTGAGCTTGGGGTGTTTAGATTGATAAAGACAAACTAAACACCTGACGCCATTATATGAAAATTACTGCTGTGATTGCCCTTTATAGTGGAGAAGCATACTTGGAAGAGGCTATAAACAGCAAACAAAACCTTAACCGTTTATAATAAAATTGCTTGAAACATCAAGACTAAGAGCAGCACCTAATAGCTCCACCTGCTTAAAAATCACAC
>NZ_JBHTLD010000423.1:0-1279 GCF_042678745.1 Pontibacter rugosus
GTAATTTTGTCATTTTTCTATCTTTATTAATATAAAAGGAATTTTTCTGAATTTTTATTCTTGTTATTCAAGGTTTGCATGCCGCTTCCAGAGCTCCTCAGCAGGCGTTTTGTCTATGCTCCATAGGGTTTGAAAGATGGCATCTGTGAGAAGCAGGATGGCCTGCTCGAACAAGCTGCCGGCATATTGCTCCGAAATTGTGGTGCCATGGTCCTGCTTTTGTGCAGCCGGTACAACTGCCACATGTGCTGCCAATGTGGCTAGTGGCGAGTTGACTGTTGTTGAGAGTGCCACCACTTTGGCACCGGCAGCAACCGCTTTCTCTGCCGCTTTCACTATAGAGCTTGTTGTGCCGGACCCGGAGGCAGCCAGAAGTAAATCTCCAGTCCTAATAGCTGGCGTTGTGGTTTCTCCAACCACAAAAACGGAAAGGCCAAGGTGCATGAGGCGCATGGCAGCGGAATGTAAAGCAAGCCCCGACCGTCCTGCACCCACTAAGAAAACTCGTTCAGCATCCTGAATGAAAGGTATGATTTTCGCTACCTCGCTATACTGAATTTTATCAGCCAGCTTTTGGTTTTCATCTAAAATAAGCTCAAAATTGCTCTTTAGAGACGCTGCTAAATCCTGACCGTTTGCCTTTATCATGTGGTAGTGATTTTATTAATAAAGTGATTTATGCGTAAGCATTGCACTTAAATTACTTCCTGTATGCTGTTACAAAGGTAGGTTAGGGGAGTAGGGCTGCTGTTATACAATCAGCGCAATGTGTTGGACAATTTAGAAACTTTGTAGTTGTAACTTAGTTGTACCGATACAGCTGATTATGTATAACAAATGAAACTGTACTTTTGCGACACTTTCCAATCTGCTTGTACATGAGGTTGCAGGTTTGTTATTCCGTTGCAATCTATATTGTCCGGAGGGGACGAACGAACGGATACTGATAAGTAGAAAGATAAATGATAAAAGAAGAAGTAACAGACGAGTTGAACAACTCCCTTATCTATATAAGAAATCTTGCTAATTGCCCTCCAAGCTATTTAAATGATCCTGGCAGAAAGGAGTTTTTTGAAGTAGTCTGGCTAAAGAATGAATATCCCTTACATGCTATAAAAGATGAAGGTCAGCCACAAAAAGGACACTGGATCTATCTGTTGCCACCTTATCGGGTGCATCAGCTAAATAAGGCAGGTAAAAAGGGCGTTTTGTTATCTTTTAAAAGAGATTTACTGGATGAAGAGGCTAAAGAATTTTCTCTGGATGTTTTTAAGATATT
>NZ_JBHTLD010000424.1:0-1264 GCF_042678745.1 Pontibacter rugosus
AGCTTGTGTCGCTTTACTTAACATATTAGGTATACATAATGAAATTCATCGTCTCTTCCTCTGCTCTTTTGAAGCAGCTTTCCAGTATAAACGGAGTAGTTACAAACAATCCGGTTGTACCTATACTGGAGAATTTCCTGTTCGAGATTAACAACAGCACCCTTACCATTACAGCAAGCGACCTGGAGACTTCCATGATCACAGAGCTGCCGGTAGAGGCGAAGGAGAACGGCCGCATAGCTGCTCCTGCCAGAATTCTGCTCGAAACGCTGAAGAACCTGCCTGACCAGCCGGTTACTTTTACCATTGACGAAGAGACGTATACTATCGAGATCAGCTCAGCAAACGGACGTTACAAGCTGTCTGGTGAGAATGCAACGGATTTCCCGCGTGTTCCTTCGGTGCAGGGTGGCAATGCCATTGAAATTCCATCGAACGTGCTGGCCAGAGCCATCAACAAAACCATTTTTGCGGTAAGCACAGATGAGTTGCGCCCGGCCATGACAGGTATCTTTGTGCAGCTGCATGCAGAGAGTGTGACTTTTGTAGCGACTGACGGACACCGCTTACTGCGTTACCGTCGCTCTGATATCGGTACAGGCCAGGAGGCATCTATCATCGTGCCGCGTAAAGCCTTTACGCTGCTGAAGTCCACCTTGCCATCTGAGGCTACAGTAGTGCGTATGGAGTTCAACCAGTCAAACGCCTTCTTCAGCTTCGACAATATCCGTATGATCTGTCGTTTGATTGATGAGCGCTATCCTGATTATGAAAATGTTATTCCGGTGCAAAACCCGAATAAGCTTGTAATTGAGCGTTCCGATCTACAAAGTTCTGTGAAGCGAATCTCTATCTACTCTAACAAGACAACACACCAGATACGCCTAAAATTGTCTGGATCTGAGCTTCAGGTGTCTGCAGAGGATCTTGATTTCTCTAATGAAGCCAATGAGCGCCTTTCTTGCCAGTATGAAGGAGAGGATATGGAAATCGGCTTCAATGCAAAATTCCTGATGGAGATGCTCAACAACATCGACTCAAACGAAATCACTTTTGAGCTATCAACTCCGAACCGTGCCGGCTTGTTAATGCCAATCGTTAACGAAGAAGCGGAAGACGTGCTGATGCTCGTGATGCCGGTAATGTTGAATAACTACGTTTAAATTACACAACAACCATACTTGAGAGAGGGCGGGCTTTATGTCCGCCTTTTTTTGTGGGTAGCGTCGTTCATACTTCAGGATTCTCCTGAACAGATTCACAC
>NZ_JBHTLD010000425.1:0-1252 GCF_042678745.1 Pontibacter rugosus
TGGAGTTGCTACCTTTGACTGGAGAGTTTTATATAGGCAGATTTGTGAAAGTATTAAATTTGACTATTATGGATAGACGTGTTTTTGACGCCTCCTTCAAACGGATGGCCATCGACCTCTCCTACGCGAGGGGATCGGTAAAAGAGGTGGCCGATGAGTTGGGCATCGACCCCGGCCGGTTGAGCAAGTGGCGGCAGAAGGACGGTTCACCGGTAAGATCCACCGAGGGGCTCAGTGACGATCAAAAAGAGATCAAACGGCTGCAAAAGGAGCTGAAGGAGGCGCAGCTGGAGCGCGACATACTAAAAAAGGCCATCAGCATCTTCTCCAGGGGAGACGGGCGGTATACGGATTCATAAAAGAGCACCGCAACCAGTTTCCCGTCGAGAAGATGTGCCAGGTGCTCAAAGTCAGCGCCAGTGGCTATTATTACTGGCTTCACCACCCGGTCAGTCTGCGAGAACTCAAGGAGCAGCAACTAGTGGCCCAGATTAAGGAGGTGTACCGGCAGAGCAAGTGCCGCTATGGCTCCCCCAGGATTGCCGTTGAACTGCAGCAACAGGGTGTTTGCGTGTCCCGCCCACGCGTAGCCAGGATGATGCATAAGCATCAGATAAGGAGCATTGTACGGAAGAGGTACCGGGTGCAGACCACCGATTCCGGCCATGCCTATACAGTGGCGGAGAACCACCTGGCAAGAGATTTCCGGGCGCTAAGGCCGGCAGAGAAGTGGGTATCGGACCTGACCTACATCAGGACCGGGGAAGGCTGGCTGTACCTGACGATCGTGCTGGACCTGGCCGACAGGAAGGTGGTGGGCTGGGCGCTGAGCGAGACCATGGAGGCGGAAGCAACCACGGTGGCCGCCTTTCGGATGGCCATCAGAAACAGGCCCCTGTTCCACTCTCTTTTGTTTCACTCTGACCGGGGCGTGCAGTACGCCTGCAGCGCGTTCAGAGAGCAACTGGAGGGAACGCCAGTGCTGCAGAGCATGAGCCGCAAGGGAAACTGCTGGGACAACGCAGTGGCCGAAAGCTTCTTCAAGACAATGAAAACAGAGATGGTGTACCACCATCAGTTTGCCACCAGGCAAGAGGCCCGGCTGGCCGTGTTTGAGTATATCGAGGGTTTCTACAACCGAAAAAGGAGGCATTCAGCCCTTGGTTACCTGACTCCTTGCCAATATGAAAAACTGTTGTGCAACCAAGCTGTGGCTGCCTGAAAAAGTCTCCAGTAAAACATTGCAATTCCA
>NZ_JBHTLD010000426.1:0-1220 GCF_042678745.1 Pontibacter rugosus
ATTCAATTTTTATCCTTTTAACTTTTATACGTGCCAACGTCTTGTATAGAAGGCGAACGAGGCGTAGCCGAAGTGTGCCTTCTATACAAGACGTTGGCAGCTGCCATTTCTTATTCTTTAATTGCGTATTCCTGCTTTAGTTCTTGAAATTTCAGCCTTAGTTCTTTTACTACTCTGTCAGGGTCGGTGCTTATTATATGCCGAAATACCTTTGAACTGGTTAAAGCGAAACATGCTTTACTTCCGTCCTGAAATTTGATGCAGTATTTCAACGGCATTATTGCTTGTTCTACTGTTTTATATTCAGCTATTGGCTTAGCCTTAACGCTAAACAGCTTCTTTAAAATGATAGTATTCCCTTCTAAGTATAAGTCAGCATAAGTATAGGCATGTCTCACCATAAGTATACTTGGAACCAAAAAAGCCAATAGAAAAATTACTCCTTCAAAGCTGAAGTTTTTAGTAATGATAATGTAAAGTAAAAACAAACACAATGGAACAAAGAAAAGCAGTACCAAAGCATGTCCTACAACAGCAAAGCCACCACTAATCTTTTCTCTTTTCATTTCTTTTTATACTTACTGGTTACTGCTAACGTTTCGTGTATACCATGTGCGGCGTAGCCAAAGCATAAGGTATAAACCTTGTTACATGCTTTAGTTCTTTACTTCTTATAGATTACTGTCAAGTTCTTCGCAAATGCAGGTTTTACAACCTTTTCTTCCCAATTTAAATCTAAGCTCGGAAAGACTGCTTTCAACTTTTCTTTGAAGATGTAGTAGCCTGGAGTTTCTTCCGTAATTGTGATAGTTGATGTCTCTGATAAAATATCAATTCTTATTTCATCAACTGTCAAGAGGTCGACTTTGTATGCTCTTATTTCATTCACGTCAGCCCAAAGCACTTCAATAATTCCAGAGCTATTTTTAATCTGAAAGCTTTTTTCTGTATATTCAAAATGGCCTTGTTCTCTCATTCTTCTTTCAAAGCTTTCTTCGAATAATTCATCTGCCTGTTTCCATGCCTTAGAAGTGAAGAATCCTTTTACATTTTTAAAGATTTTCATATAATTTCTATAACATGTAACGGCTTGGCTATGGTGCGTTTATGCACTATAGGTCTTGTGTGCGCCCAGTATGGGCACCTGATACGAAAGGTATCATATTATTCCAGAGGGTGCAAGTCCCTTACAGGCGAGTTGGTGAAGCCTGTTAGCAAGC
>NZ_JBHTLD010000427.1:0-1232 GCF_042678745.1 Pontibacter rugosus
CCACATTTACAACAAGTTAAGCCGTATTTTTACTTAAGCAATTCTCTTGAAATTACTATTTTCTGTATCTCTGAGGTGCCCTCATAAATTTGTGTAATCTTGGCATCACGCATTAAACGCTCTACATGGTACTCTTTCACGAATCCATATCCACCATGAACCTGCACTGCCTCTACGGTTGTTTCCATGGCTACTTTAGAAGCATAAAGCTTAGCCATCGCACCGGATTTGCTGTAGTCCATGTGCTGGTCTTTGTGGTAGGCAGCCTGTAGGCAAAGCATGCGAGCAGCCTCGATGTTAGTAGCCATATCAGCCAGTTTAAACTGGATAGCCTGGTGCTTTGCAATCTCTACTCCAAATGCCTTACGCTCTTTAGAATACTTAAGGGCAAGCTCCAAAGCGCCTGACGCAATACCTAAGGCTTGGGAAGCGATACCGATACGGCCACCGGCCAGCGTCTGCATGGCAAACTTAAAACCGAAGCCATCTTCACCGATTCTGTTTTCTTTTGGCACCTTCACATCTGTGAACATCAGTGAGTGCGTATCAGAACCACGAATACCTAGTTTGTTCTCTTTCAGACCAATCTCAAAACCTTCCATGCCACGCTCTACAATAAGCGCATTAATGCCGCGGTGACCTTTCTCTACATCAGTTTGAGCAATAACCAGGTAAACGGATGCCGTGCTGCCGTTTGTGATCCAGTTCTTAGTGCCGTTCAGCAGGTAGTAATCGCCTTTGTCTTCAGCGGTGGTGCGTTGCGAGGTAGCATCAGAACCAGCCTCTGGCTCAGATAAGCAGAAAGCACCTATTATCTCGCCGGTTGCAAGTTTAGTCAGGTATTTCTGCTTTTGCTCTTCTGAACCGTAATGCTCAAGCCCCCAGCAAACAAGCGAGTTATTTACCGACATCACTACAGAAGCGGAAGCATCTACCTTGGAGATTTCCTCCATAGCCAGCACGTAAGAGATGGTATCCATGCCGCCTCCGCCATACTTAGGATCTACCATCATACCCATAAAGCCAAGCTCCCCCATCTTCTTGATTTGCTCAGCAGGGAATTTCTGGTGCTCGTCGCGTTCTATTACACCTGGCAACAGCTCTGTCTGTGCAAAGTCGCGGGCGGCAGCCTGTACTGCCAAGTGTTCTTCAGTTAGTTGAAAATTCATGCGGTTTATCTATAGGAAATATTTAACTAAAATTAATTGAGTGCAAAATTATGAAATTCGTTT
>NZ_JBHTLD010000428.1:0-1210 GCF_042678745.1 Pontibacter rugosus
GAACATATTCATTAATTGAATATCGTCTTACAGAATATAGTTTCAAGCATAAACTTTGGAAAGATGGTGTACCCTATACTATAGATAAGAACTGGGGTAGGTATTCAATACTTGCACATCATAAAAAGAATGTCATTTTTAATGATAGAGATAAAAATGTTGTTGCGATTCCAGCAGCTTTACCATTACCAAGACTAATATCTGAGGCTATGACTCTATTTAGTGGGAAGGCACCTAAACGCAAACAACTTGAGATAGAAGGTATTAAAGCCTGGTATAATGTTTATGAAAATATCCCAACATTTTTTGGGTATAATTATTTTATGAAGGTTGGGCAAAAACTGCATGAAACTATAATAGAATTATGAAAGACCCGGTTGGATCATTCGAAGCTATCAAAGATAACTTCATACGTTATGTTAAGACTGCCTTCAAAACGAAATTTGATAGCGTAGAATCTGAACGTGAAGTGTTATTAAATGAAGACAAGGTACTCTTCCGACAGCCTTGGATTGAACCTTTGCCTGAATACCTATCTAGTGGTAAGACTATTGATAGTTTAACTGCTAATGATTTGCCAGGGTTAAATGAAGTGCATGCTAAGACGTTTAAAGGTCTCGTAAGCCGAGGTTTAGTAAAGGGTTATGAACTACATTCTCACCAATCCCAAATGCTTAAGCAGGCATTATCAGGTAAGAACTGTATTATCACTTCAGGAACTGGTTCAGGAAAAACTGAATCATTTTTGCTGCCCCTGTTTGCGCAATTATCTAAAGAACTTTCTACTTGGAGCCAACCAGATGTAATAAGCCAAAATGTAGATAACTGGTGGAATGGCAATTTGAGTATGCGGGAAATTGTAGATGCTGAGAATGACTTTACTCTTGCCAAGGGAGTACAACAGAGGGGGCATGAAACACGTCCTCAGGCAATGAGAGCTATGATATTATATCCTATGAATGCTCTTGTTGAAGATCAAATGACCCGTCTGCGAATTGCGCTTGACTCAGACCCTGTAAGAGAATGGTTTGAGAATAATACAGTGGGAAATAAAATTACATTCGGAAGGTATAATGGTACAACACCAGTTGCAGGGAAATTATTTAAACTAAACGAGCAAGGAAATAGAGAAGTAAATACTTCAAAGTTAAATACTCTTAGACGTGAGTTACAATCTATAGAGAGGAATCAAAGTAAAGTTGAAGAATAT
>NZ_JBHTLD010000429.1:0-1188 GCF_042678745.1 Pontibacter rugosus
TATTTAAGAAAACAGGCTCCTCCCGTTCTGCTCTTATGTATAGCAAAGGTATAAAATTTAAGGAACAAAGTGTAAATAATTTTCCATTGCTTCTCGCTATAGGTATACATGCCACTATATAAAACGGAAGTAAAAACTTACTGTTTCAGTTTCAAATAAGCTTTGAGTTGTTGTTTTTTCACACCTCTTCACAAGTATAAATATCTACTGCTATTGGAGCAGCTGCTGTATTTTATGAACCAGCACCTCATTTATCTTTACATAAGATTCATGGGTCCAGCCCGCAATGTGCGGCGTAAGAATCACATTCGTTGCGTCAGCCAGAAACTGGAAGGTAAGCTGTTGCTGTGCTGTAAGGGTGTGTAACTTTTCATTTTCCAATACATCCAGGGCAGCGCCTTTTACTTTGCCAGCCTTCAGATACTGCACCAGCGCCTCCTGATCCACTACATCTCCCCGCGATGTATTCAGGAACCACACAGGTTTGCTGCAGTTCTGAAAAAACGCATCATTAGCAAATTGCAGGTTATCGCTGATGTACGGAATGTGCAGGCTTATGACATCAGCATTGGCCTGTAGCTCCTCCAGCGACACGCTCATAACCGGTGCAGCTATTTTTTCGGGCGCATAGCGGTCGTAGGCAAGCAGTCGGCAGCCAAAGCCCTGTAGTACACGCGCGAAGCTTTGCCCCATATTTCCGTAGCCGATTATACCGATTGTCTTGCCACTCAGCTCTTCTCCCCTGTTCTCCTCGCGGAGCCAGACCTTATCCTGTACTTGTGTATGGCTGCGCGAAATGTTCCGAAACAGCGATAGCAGCAGTCCTAAAGTAAACTCTCCTACTGCCTGGCTATTGCCTTCGTTTGCGCCAAGTACAGGTATACCTAACTGCTCCAGCTTCTCCACTTCAATATTATCTAATCCTGCTCCCGCCCTTGCCACAAATTTCAGTTGATCAGCCAGTGCTATAGTATCAGTGGTAATGCGCATTTTTGACCTAACGATCAGCCCATCCATTCCTTGAAGGGCCTCCTTCACATCAGCTGGCTCAATTTCAGGTATATACACAGCTTCTACTCCTATACTTTCCAGCATCTTGAAAATACTGGGGTGTAGTTCGTCTATGATCAGGATTTGATTGGCCATTTTTATAAGCTTAAAAGATAGTGTATTTTATTTTTTAATATG
>NZ_JBHTLD010000430.1:0-1185 GCF_042678745.1 Pontibacter rugosus
CCGCAGTTTAGTGCCTCTTTTCCCTACGCTCAGGTGTGGTACGATCCACTTATTTATGCTATATTCGCTTATGACTTCCATCGGATTAGGACTTGGGGTTAAAATGTCTTTGCAAACACTTTTACCTGCCTAATTCCTTGGAAGTTAAACAACTCTAAACAGCCTCAATGTAATAACAGTAGCGCCCAAAATCATTGTCACTGGTCCTTGAAAGTTTTCGGCCATAGCAACAGCAGCATCAATTTGCTCATCAGTCAAGCCTTGTGTAATCATTGCCTCTCTCTGCTTATCCATCACACGTGTCATGTACGCTGGGTCTACAAACTCGATGTATAGCCAAGACACTAAGCCAGAAAGGAAGCCATAGATAGCTGAAACCAAAGAGCCAATACCTAAGCCTTGTCCATAGGACATGTAGCCGTAGTTTTGACTTTTATAATTTTTCATAGCTATAACGATACCTGCTATAAGAATTATATAAGACAAGCTAGATAGCCAACGGTTTTCAGCCAGGCCAGCTATCATTAAAATCAAGGTAAATACTACGCCAACAAGAGCAAAGATAAATCCCCATTTTAGCGCTACTGAGCTTACAGAAGGTTCTTTTTCAGTCATAATTGATATGTGTTAAGGTTAGAAATCTTTACTTTCTGTAAAATACCGCTGCTACCAGCGAAAACAAACTCCCCATTATCAACCTCCAAAGAAAAAAATCCGCCGCCTGCATAGATGGTGTCAAACTATCCAATGCATTGTACACGTTGCTGAAAGATTCTTCTCCAATAATCTCAATCTGCTCCTCCCGTGTTTCCTCCAGCAATGCCTTCATCTCGGCCACATGCGCCAAAAGAATCTCAGAACCAACCATGTAAATAAACAGAAACACCAGCATGGCAGCACTAAGCGCATTGTAAAACGCTACTGATAATCCAACGCGCAGGCCTTTTCCCAGACTAAGTTCTGTATCGTTGTATTGTTTGAAGTATCGAATAGCCAAAAATATAAAGACTGGTATGGGCACGTAAGTCAAGCGACCGATATCACCGAAAGGATTATATCCTATAAAATATAATATAGCTACCAGCGCAAAACTAACCAAGCCACACAGCACACCATACCTAATACCAACCCTAACTATTGCTTGATTAAACATTGTTTTTCCTCATACCAGACCGGCTTATGCAA
>NZ_JBHTLD010000431.1:0-1168 GCF_042678745.1 Pontibacter rugosus
CTATTAATATACTTGTTAAGCCGTAATTAAACTCAAATAAAAAGCATGTTAGCCATAGTATAATCTACAGTAACATGCTTTCTATAATTTAAGCAAAATCTTAGCTATTCCAGAACTGTAAAAGGTATGTGAAATGGATCAAGAAAGTATAAATAACAGCAGTATAGACTAGCGGTGTTGCTCATACTTATTTGGAGCCAATATCTCCTTCAGGTATTCTGTAGTTTCTTTTGTAGCACTAGTAGAATTGGCTATATCCAGCGCATCTGTTAATTGCGCTGAAGTACGAATTCCTAGCACAGCTGTAGTGATGGCAGGGTGATGTAGCACAAATTGCGCAGCTACCACAGCGGAACTATGATTTTCTCCGCCAGCTGCCTTTACGGCCTCAGCTGCTTTTATTACCTCATCGGCTGTATAGCCCAAGTATGGCTTAGCTGGTTTGCCGGCTAAAAGACCCTGCGCCAGGCTACCGCGTGCTAACACTCCAATTGAATGTTCCTGCAGCAGTTGCAGTATCTCCTCCTCTGGCCGTCTATCCAGCAGGCTGTACTGTAGCATCACACTTGTTATAGCTGAACGACTCACATACTCCCTGATCACATTTAGCCTGATGGAGGAAATGCCGTATTGCCTGATTTTACCTTGCTGCTTTAGCAGCTCAAAAGCTTCTATTGTCTCTTCTATAGGATCGTCTATGGTGCCGCCGTGGAGCTGGTAGAGGTCGATATAATCTGTGCGGAGCCGCTTTAAACTAGCATCTACCGCGCTAAGTATGTATGATTTGCTTGGGTTCCAATCCCATCCGCTGCCATCGCTTCGCCATTGGTTACCTACTTTTGTGGAAATAACAACCTGCTCCCGCATTCCACAGAACGCTTTACCCACCATTACCTCGTTTTCACCTTTATCATAAAGGTCTGCCGTATCAAAGAAATTAATGCCTTCGTCTAAAGCGCTGTGCAACAACTTAGCATTGGCTGTTTGGTCAGCACCTAAAGACATACACCCAAAACTCACTTCACTTAATTTTAAGTCTGATTTGCCTAGCAGATTATACTTCATATAATTTTATATTTGTTTCAAGAAAAGCCTCTCCTTTAAGCACTACTCAAATTTGATTTGTTTGTTCTCCTGTACTTTTTAAAGAAATAGTAAAAATAATATG
>NZ_JBHTLD010000432.1:0-1158 GCF_042678745.1 Pontibacter rugosus
ATACAGGAATTATTAAGCTTTGATGCCTTTGAAAATCAGGAATTTATGTCAAGGATTAAAATTGCCGTTAAACAAAAACAGGAATAGCTGGTTCTGCGTTTAATAAAAGGAATAACTAGCTATTATGAAAAATAAAACAATATTACTGGCAAGCCGCCCTAAAGGCATGCCGGCAGAAGATAACTTCCAGTTTGAAGAAAGCGAGATCCCTGCATTGAAGGATGGGGAGGTGTTGTTAAAATCTCTTTATGTTTCAGTGGACCCTTACATGCGCGGACGTATGAGTGATGCTAAATCATACGTGGCCCCTTATGAGGTTGGGCAGCCAGTGAATGGTGGGATAGTAGCTGAGGTAGTGGACAGCAAGCATGACAAGTTACCTAAAGGTGCTGTTGTATTAGGTAACCTGCCATGGCAGCAATATATCGTTCATCAGGGCGAAGGCCTGAACCAGGTAAGCCCGGATGTGGCACCGCTAAGTTACCACTTAGGTATTCTTGGAATGCCCGGTTTAACTGCTTATGTCGGGTTATTGAACATCGGCCAGCCGAAAGCAGGTGAAACAGTAGTGGTTTCTGGTGCTGCGGGTGCTGTAGGAACAGTAGTTGGACAAATTGCCAAAATTAAAGGATGCCGTGTAGTGGGTGTCGCAGGATCAGATGACAAAGTTGCTTACCTGAAAAACGAACTTGGATTTGATGAAGCGATCAATTACAAAACCACAGATGATATCAATAAGGCCATCGCTGATGCATGTCCGGACGGTGTAGATATTTACTTCGATAACGTTGGAGGCGAAATTTCTGATGCCGTATACTTGTCTTTAAACAAGTTTGCCAGAATTGCCATATGTGGTCAAATCTCCTATTATAATAACACGAAACCTGCCACAGGTATGCGTGCTGAGCCTATTCTGCTTAAGAAGAGCGCCCTTATGAAGGGTTTTATTGTAAGCGATTATGCTGATGAATTTGCCAATGCTGCTAAAGAACTTGCAACATGGGTGAAAGAAGGAAAGCTACAGTATCAGGAAACTATAACAGAAGGATTTGAACAGATTCCTACAGCATTTCTAGGTTTGTTTTCGGGAGAGAATACTGGTAAACAGGTTGTAAAGGTTGCTGAAAGAGAAGGTTAATGGCTGGCTCTAAAGTATAA
>NZ_JBHTLD010000433.1:0-1152 GCF_042678745.1 Pontibacter rugosus
TTAATAATTCATAAAGGGATTAAAGTAGGAGTACGCTCATGGCTTGTTGATCTATTACCTGAAGTTGAACTTGAGAATGGTCATGGAGGTGAAGACCTATATTTATTATATGAAGGATCCGATGATAAGATTCCCTTAACACGAAAGGATGTTGATCAACCTATCTGGCTGCTTCCAACAGATATTAGGATAAATACAGGATTCTATTTAAAAGTACAGAATGATGCTGTAAAGGGAGATCAGTTGAAAAACTTTATAGTAGACTCCTGCGGAAAGGAAAACGAATTGAGTGAAACTGCTTTACCAGCCAGAGATAAATTTGGCCAAATTACTAATTCACGCGAGGGTTCAACATATATGATAGGTAGTAGATTATTGGCTGAAGATGAAGTAGTAGAGAGAAAGCTGAATTTAAGACAAGAGCCATATGTTCATGCCTTCAGACCATTAATAACATATGATAACGAACCTGCTTATCAATTTGGTAATTATGTTCAACATAATGATTTTATTTTAAACTATTTGACATATAAGGGGGAAAGTAGTTCAAGAGAGTACTTTGATGTTTTTGAATCGGTTTACCAGAAAGAATTTACTCCAGAAGAACTAGAATCACACACCATCGAATTATCTAAGCTAAAAAGGTGGTCACTTAGCTACCTAGATTATATGGGGATATTGGATTATGAGTATACTACAAAGAGAATTGTGGTAAATCCTCCTCAATTTATTCTTATACCCACACCAAGGGGTAGAAGAGCACTTTTAATCGGAGGTAGGACTCCAAAACTAATAATGAAACTTAAAGAAAGTGCAGAAGATGAGGGGTTAATAGTCACTGTTGAGCCTCAAGATTCATCTTTAACGCCTTTTCTCTTGCCGTCAGCAGTTAGTGTAGCCTGCTTCGGTGAATGTAAGGGTCATGAATTAGAAAATAGAATTCAAAATCTTGCTAAAAGCTGTTCAGTAATTTTTGAACCAACAAAATTGCCGCAATTCAGACTTGCGGAGTTTTCAGGAGACCTGCCTGACTATGTAAACCAACTTGTGCCTGATCAATTCTTTGATGACTCAGGCTGGCCGGCAAGAGTATTTGATATAAATGAACTGAGATTTGTCCCGATAAGTAGTGAGAATATTAATAGAACATAT
>NZ_JBHTLD010000434.1:0-1149 GCF_042678745.1 Pontibacter rugosus
TATTACGTTGTATAACTTTAACAAAACTGATCATCACATGAAAAAGCATCTTTTTACTCTATTAGTACTCATGCTATTCTCTACATGCGCATGGGCACAAAAACTTTCACCTTTAGGCATTTGGACAAATGAAGAAGGAAAAGCCAGATTTGAAATTTATCAGTGTGGTGATAAGCTTTGCGGTAAGCTGGTAACATTAAAGGAACCAACACGAAACGGCAAACCAAAATTAGACATCAATAACCCCGATAAAAAGCTACAGGACAGGCCACTTATGGGTCTTGAGTTTATGAAGGGATTTGAATACGACGGCAACAATAAATGGGATGATGGCACCATTTATGATCCGGAAAGCGGAAAGACTTACTCTTGCTACATGAAGATGACAAGCAAAGATAAAATGGAAGTAAAAGGCTATATCGGCATCTCGTTAATTGGGCGTACACAGAACTGGACGAGGGTTAAATAATTATACTAAAAAGGGTTAGCTGTAGAGCTAACCCTTTTTTATACTTCTTCCAGAAGCCGCAGCCGGTCTAATATATAGTTATAGCATATCAGAGATTAATATACCTGCAGTACTTTAACTTCACGATCTCTGAAAATAAAAGTTTCACCAGCAGCTTTACCTTCCATAGCCTTAAAAAGCGGGGACTTTCCTGATATGGCAAAGTATGACTCCTCCTCTATTTTGATTTCTCCTAAACTCACGCCAATAAAGTAATTCTGCAAACTTGTATGCACCACAGCACCCAGCGATACATCGTGGTTTTGTTTGGTAGCATTAATTCTCATAAGTATACTTTGGGTAGTCATCAACTCATCTAACTGGCGGGCGAACATATCGCGCTGTATCTGACAGTTTTCTCTGAAAGATTCAAATTTATCTTCCATTGCTCCCTGGCTTTCATTGGCACTACGCTGTGCTTCATCCATTGCATCTTTTGCAGCTTTCATCTGTGCACTTAAAATTCTGGAGCACTCCTGAAGCAGATGTTTTTTAGTTTCTAAATCCTGTGTCAACATTTCCATAGTTTATTGCTTTTTAACCAGCCATTGCTACACCTGCACCAACTTTGCCGCAGTCAAGCATGCCTCTGGGGTTCTATACTTGCTTAAAGTAAAATTATAAATCTGTCTCTATAAAAC
>NZ_JBHTLD010000435.1:0-1141 GCF_042678745.1 Pontibacter rugosus
CGGTTAAATCGCTTGGGTAAGTCATAAGTCTGTAAACTTTTATTACCCAACAACCGACACCTGCTTTTTTACTCAACTAAATCAAAACAGCCTCTAAGGTTGTTTATCGATCACGGCAGGGAGAAATGGTGCAGGACTGGCGCCTTTCACCTATGGCATATATGCTGATGGTGCTTAATGCTGATTCTAAAAACGATTTAGTTGCTCGCACGCAGGTAGAAATGGTACAGCGCGTCTTTAGGTTATAAGTAAAGGTATTGGCTGAGGAAGTGCCTGCTGTTGCGCCAGTACATCATTCCACCCAAAATGAGCGCATAGCCGTAGCATGTTCTGCGGCATCTGGGCTTTTATACTTACCTGTTGCCCTGTAAAAGGATGCAGAAACGATAATTCTGCTGCGTGCAACAGTAGAAAAGAACTGTCAAGTTCTTCTAAAAACATTTTGTTGTGTCGCCAGTCTCCATGCCGTTTATCTCCGACAATATAATGCCTGATATGGGCAAAATGCTTTCGGATCTGGTGCATGCGGCCAGTTTCAGGCTTTACGCGTACCAAGCTGTACCGCGAAGACGCATACCTGCCAACAGCTATCGGTAACTCCACTGTTGCAAGCCCAGTAAAATGCGTAACAGCCTCCTGTGGCTCTTTATGCTTATGATCCTTGTCCGGTCGTATAGGGCTATCGATGGTACCAGCCTCCGGTGAAAAGCCTCGCACAACAGCAAAGTAAGTTTTATCAGGCTCACGCGCCTCAAATGCCTTTACAAGTGCTGCCGCTGCTTCCGGAGTTTTGGCAAAGAGCAATACACCAGATGTTCCTCTATCGAGGCGGTGTATAGTATACAGATGGTAGCCCAACTGATCGCGCAGCATCTGCAAGGCAAACTCTTTTTTTTCTTCTGCTATTCTGGTTCGGTGCACCAACAAACCGTTCGGCTTATTAATAGCAACATAATGATCATCTTCAAATACTAACGCTAGCACAACAAAATATTTAGATACAAGCCGCAATTATACTAATAAATTAACTTCTGTGTAGGTTCTGCTATCTTAACACATCAAAATTGATTGTTAGTAACACCTCCTGTACTTAATTGAACTATTGTAGTATGACCTGATTTGATTGCACCTAAAAACATAT
>NZ_JBHTLD010000436.1:0-1126 GCF_042678745.1 Pontibacter rugosus
TACAGCAAAAGCAGGATAATGCAATAAAGTAGCAGGGGTAGAAACAGTTATGCCCACTGACGATAGCTCAATGGGCATAACAAATATTAAAAGTGAAATTAATTAAGATGTATGAATAGGCTGAAACCGGGCTCGCATAAACATAAATACGCCATAGCAAACCAAGCCTATAGCAACTGCACCAAGTATAAACGATCCGTAGGAAGAGTTTTCTAAAAATTGAAATGCTGCAGTGTTACCGCCTGCTTGTTGAGGATTAGACTGTAGGGCAGCCTGTAAAAATAAATAGCCAATAACAAGCCACACAACGCCTCGTGCTACGTATCCAATCTTACCTGCTCGTATCATTTGTTCTTCAATTTCGTGTTTCAAGCCTCCGCCACTCACTTTCTTTTTATATTTTTCTGTGTAGCCGTAATAGATTTGATAACACCCGATAAGCATAGTCGCTACTGCTACAATGCCTACCAGCCATTGCCCAAAAGGCTGCTGCAGAAGCTTTGTAACAAGTGTCTGGCGTGAATCCCCGTTGCTGCCTCCGTTTCCCAAGACCATTTGAGTTGCTAAAAAAGCAAAGGCACCGTATACTAGCCCACTGAAAAGGTAACGGAGGCGTTTACCAATCCCTTTTGCGTCAGAACCATTCCTTTCAGTGTCTTTTATAGCTTGTATAAAACGCCATAAAGTATAGCAGAGTAAACCCAGGGCAACTATAGCTAGCAGGATGTTACCAGCAGGTAAATCCTGGATCAGTTTTAAAATGCCTGCTTTTCCGGCACTTTCAGTAGTTTTACCCTGTAATTCGAATGCCGCCATAAATGCTATAATACCAACCAGGCAGTATACTATCCCTTTAGAAGTAAGGCCTATTTTTGCGAAATTTTCAATCCACGCTGGTGGTGGGTTTGGTACTTGGGTAGAAATATCTGACATAGTTTGAGTGCTTTAATATGTATATTAATTCCTTCCATACACGCAAAATCCATCACTATAGTTGTTGCAGCCGCATGTTAGCAGTTTTGGCATCTATTATCATATGTTGTCCTAGATAGTGATGTACAGAAGTAGGCTAATTAGTACCTGTACTTCTAAAGCAAGCTGTTGCAGAGTGTATGATTTTGTAAAA
>NZ_JBHTLD010000437.1:0-1115 GCF_042678745.1 Pontibacter rugosus
CAATAGTAATTTTTCACCTTTAAACTCTATACCTTATGATTACAAAGCGTTTACTATTTTTTTCAGCCGTAGTGGCTACTACTCTGGGTTTCACCTCTTGCCAGAGCGAAGAAGAGGATATATTGAGAAACGATGCAGTTTCTGAGCAGACACTCTCTCAAATTTCTAATATGGGCTTTAGTAGCCTTGGAGTAGAGCGCATAGAAGGAGGTTACCTTGTTGAAGGAGACATTTTCCTGACTGACAACGATCTTACCGCTGCTCATGATGCAAAATCATTGCGTGTTGGCGAAGAAGAGCAGTATCACACAATTAATCTAGTAAAAGGCTTGCCACGTGTAATTACGGTGGCGCTGGATTATCAACTGCCAAGAACATATGGCGATGCGCTAGACGTAGCTCTGGAGCGCTATAATGCAGAAGGTTTGCAGATAACATTTAAGCGTATTGCCTCCAATGCTGACATTACGTTAAGAAAAGCCCCTGGTAGTGCTGGGTATCTTGCCTCTGCTGGTTTCCCAACGGCTGCTGGTGCCCCACACAACCAAGTGCTGGTTAACTCTCGCTACATGGGTGTAAGACCTGACCAAGCTTATCTGGCAACCATTCTGGCACACGAAATTGGCCATTGCATCGGGTTCCGCCATACAGACTACATGAACAGACAGTACAGCTGTGGTGGTGAATTCTTTAATGAAGGCCAATCTACGGTAGGTGCTATCAACATCCCTGGTACTCCGGTTGAGGCTGACCCGAATTCTTGGATGCTGTCTTGCATTGGTACAGGCTATGATCGTCCTTTCAACTCAAACGATAAAACTGCTTTAGATTACCTATACTAAGCAGCGCGATAAGTAGGGGCAGCACCTTTGGTTGCTACCTTATTCATGTTACAAAGCACAACGCCCACTTCTGTAAAAGAAGTGGGCGTTGTGCTTTGTAAGCGGGTAGAGATGTAATTATTTAATTTGAAGCAGTAGAGGGAGATATGATGTTACTTTTTGCACAATTTATTCCGGAATTTATAATCAGAATCACGCTTTCCTGCTGTTTTATTTTAACAGGCATTGTTAAGCTAATGTTACTTTATAGAGATACTATTCCTGTTTTTTAGC
>NZ_JBHTLD010000438.1:0-1088 GCF_042678745.1 Pontibacter rugosus
GCTCCTGCGGTTCCCCGGCCTCAGGCCCTACTCGGGCTGGTACACCTCTCTCCAGGACCAGCCGTCCATCTCCAGCAGCGTGGTCAGCAGCTTGCGGCGCTCCCCTAGGCCCTGCTCGAAGTAGTGCCTTACAGCCTCCTTCCCCTTCAGCGGGATCCCTTTCTCCTCCAGCTCCCCTAGCTCTGGGGCCGGAGCCTTTCCGTTGGGGGAGGCGTTCTTCAGGAAGCCCTCCCGCACCACCTCCAGGTAGGCGTCCAGCGCGGTCTGCAGCATCGACATCTTCACCTCGTCAACGGCCACACCCTGCTGCAGGGCATTTCCCAGCAGCTGATATGCCTCGTCCAGCAGCACGATGGCAGGCGTGACAGACAGCTTCGGCTGGCTGTTGTGAAAGTGGTGGATGACGGGGTAGGAGTGGTGGTTCATGGTGTGCTTCATGAGCATCTGGCACAGATCGGACGTGTTGTCAAAGAAGGAGGAGAAGTCCTTGCCGTTCCAGCTTTTGGTCAGGATCTGCTGCGGGGTCTTGCCCATGCCGCTGATGTAGAGGCTCAGGGTGCTCTGCAGGCCCACGGCAGAAAGCACCGGTAAAAAGTACGTGATAGAAGTCGTAATGAAGACCAGCCCGGAATACGCCGCCACGTCCGTAGTGATGCGCCAGAAGTCGTTGGAGGCAACATAGTCCCCAACCCCCAGCGTGGAGAGGGTAAACCCGGCGTAGTAGAGCTTCTCCACCGCGCTGGCGTTGGTCTTGGTGATGCTGTGCACAACAGAGGCGGGGTCGGAGAGCAGGGCCAGAAAGAGGCCCGACCAGAAGCCCAAGATCCAGACTAAAAGCACAGAAACCAGCACCGCTGGCCCTGCATAACCCAAGAGCTTGGACCTTCCCCTCTTTCCCGCAGCCAGGAAGACGGCCTTGTACACCGTCCGGGACACCAGGCTCGTCACCATGCCGCCGCCGTTGGAGGAAAGGGCGGTTTTGATGATGTCCAGTGCTGTGATGACAAAAACAAGCGCTCCAAGAGAAAAATACAAAATATTCATGAAAGGCCAGTTGGTTTAGTCCTGTCTGCTAAACGAAATTGCCC
>NZ_JBHTLD010000439.1:0-1084 GCF_042678745.1 Pontibacter rugosus
TGCATACTTTATGAATTGTTAATAAAGTAATACCCTTGTACTGCGCGCTTGTTTCGGCCTTAGGCCTTGCAGCGCTATAAAGCTGTTACTGGCGTGCTGTACACCTTTTATGTACTGTGTTTGAATTAACAGTATTGCCTTTATGCATTTTATTAACTTTACGCATATTATTAACATAACTAATAGATGCATGACTTACGCATGTATCATGCATCTCCTTTACCTTACAGTTAGTATGTAGTATTAACAACTTGCGCACAGTTAACAACTTACTAATAGTAGGTACAATATTAACTGTTAATATAATATGTACACTTCATACACTTCATACACTTCATACACTTCATACACTTTATACACTTCATACACTTGTAAAATTTTGTTTTTTTATGAACTGTACATAATGTTAATACGCTTCATACTGTTCTTAAATTATTCACTGTTCCTAGACTGTTCCTTTCACCAACGGCCGCTACCCTGCGAACAGCAGCCCCCCCCTGATCACGGGGCCGAGGCGGGCTCAAAGCCAAAAGTACAGTAGTACCGAACCTGCCGATTCTCCTATCCGTCCCACATCCCAAGAACTCAGCCCCGTCATGGAGGGTGGTTGCGCGCCATGGAGGCAACAAAGAAAGCAGTCATGTGCGCATTGGGAAACAGGATTCCTCTGCTTCAGATCCAAACGGGCGCATGGGAATAAGGAGTGTAGAGATAACCGATTGGCGCAGGAGGGTGGGATACAGGAAGGGAAAAACTAAGAAGAGCCGTAACGGCAGCACTAGCACAAGGCTTAGCCGGGTAAGGGTAGACTAAATGATCTGGCTTCGGCGATGACAGGCGATCCTTAGCCTAAGGCAGATTCTACTTTAAAGCGGAAGCGCAGAAACGGGGGAGGGTATACCTGCCGATTTGCCAATCAACAAGCAGGCGTCCTGGCCGAGCTTTCAAACCAGGAATCACTTAACTCTTCATAAATACTTCATAGTGCTTAAAGTATTAACTTTATTATTTTGTTGAACATTGCCAACGTTACGAACTTGACTATCAGTTCGTAATTTAATAAGTTTATTTACTTTATTAATAT
>NZ_JBHTLD010000440.1:0-1076 GCF_042678745.1 Pontibacter rugosus
ATTAATATTAGTATGTTTATAGTGTAAATCATCTTAAATCATTTTCAAACCATCAAGTGTAAAACATGAAAAAGAATTTATTTTTCGCAGCAGCCTTTCTTCTTGTAGCAGGTGGCGCTATGGCACAAGGCAACATGAGTACCGTAGCGCAATCTGGTGTAGACCACACTGCCACTGTTTCTCAAAGAGGAGAGTCAAATGACTCTGACGTGCAACAGTCCAATAGAAACAATACTGCTACTGTTTCTCAAAACGGAGAGGATAACTCATCTCAAGTGCTTCAGATCCAGGGATCTTGGGATAACGTTGCAGTTGCCAATCAGTCTGGCGATGCTAACTATGCAACTCAGCAGCAAGGTGGTAATGCTACAGGTAACAATGCTGAGGTAAATCAGTCTGGTGAAATTAATTATGCTGAACAATATCAGACTCGAAGCAGCAATGGTAACTCAGCGTACATCAACCAAGCAGGTGCTGATAACTATGCAAGCCAGACGCAGTCTTTCACTAGCTCTAATAACACTGCTACTATCGCACAAAATGGCGATATAAATGATGCAGTGCAGGAGCAAATGAATATATCGGCTGGTAATACTGCAGCTATAACTCAAACAGGGGATTTAAACTGGGGCTACCAATACCAGAATAACATCTCTGCTTTGAATACTGCCGTAATCCAGCAGACAGGCGATATAAACGATGCTTATCAGTACCAGGAAGACCTAAGCGGCTTTAATTCTGCCAGCATCATACAAGATGGTGACTTAAACTATGCTGTTCAGGACCAGAGCGGACTGAGTGGTTTAAATTCTGCTTCTATCACACAGAACGGCGATGGCAACACTGGCTACCAAACCCAGTCTTTTGGTGCTGACCTGACTGCCACTCTGATACAGAACGGTGACAGCAACTTCTCTGACCAATACCAGAGTGGCACAAGCCACATGTCTACCGTTACGCAAACCGGTAACAGCAATGCGGCCGTTGTGACTCAACGCAATAACTAATCTTTCCAAAAGACAGATAAATTACAACTATATATTTTGCGGAGAGCCATCTCTTGGTATGGTTCTCCG
>NZ_JBHTLD010000441.1:0-1067 GCF_042678745.1 Pontibacter rugosus
GTTTTACATTACTATAAATGTAAAATAATTACTACATATAGTATACTATATGTGATTTTTCTAATTAAAGTTTGAAAAATAAGGCTTTATTCTGTTGAAATTGTTTTGATGAGCGGCTTGTGCTGAATAAGGTAACTTGTAAAGCTGAGGGAGAGGAAGCCTCTTATGTTCGGTTATGCAGCGAGCTTTCTTAAGAGCTTGCTTACATTTCGTTTTTGCAAGCGAAAGCTGAATGGAAAGGGTTCTGGCAAAGCGGTTTTAGAGTTTCATAGCAGCGCTATAGGGCGAGAAAAGCGTGAAGTCAAGTTCCTTTACAGGCTTTTGCAGCGCAAAGGATGAAATTTCATACATGCTCTTAAGAAAGCAAATGATGAAAGATCGGGTTAGATCCAGTAAACACTACTACCTGCTTATGTCTCAATAGCTGCAGGATATTGATGCAGGCAAGGTAAAACCATGGTTTGCGCTATACTTGTTCTATATAGTTACCAACGCTATTATACTTAAGGCATGTTCTGGATTCGACTGCTCAATTCAATCTTAACCATGGTTTGGGCTGGAGTTATACCTGAAAGCCAAACTTTGACTTGATAACTGTCTTTGCTGAATAGGATGGAGGAGATACAGATAGCGAACAGGGATAAAAGTAATTGGCACGGCTATTATGCGAAAAAGTGTAGCCTATACTTCTATATGGAAGCAGGCTTAAGTGAGAGCGCCATTTATAGAAGGTGTAAAGATATAAGGTGGAGATAAGCGCAAACTTAAATTAATGTCCAAAGGTGACAGCAATAGAGAGGCAGGAGAGGCATGGATCAGTAATAAAAGTTGTAGAAAAGTAAAAAACGGGAACAAAGAAAAGTATCAGAGGTGTTACTACAAAGCGTTTGGAAACACAGCATAAAAGCCTGCATCAGATTTTTCTAAAATTATGAAGGAGGTAAATAGTTGGCTCTTAATAACATGAGGTGTAAGCCGCTAAGGAAATAGAAATTTAGAGATGTTTTTATGAGAAAGCGCTTGTAAGTATAGATATTAAAGCTACCTTTGCATCCCGATTCAGACAG
>NZ_JBHTLD010000442.1:0-1037 GCF_042678745.1 Pontibacter rugosus
GCCTATACACCAATTTTACTACATCTGAAGAAAGTTTGTATTCACAAAGGTTTACTTTTTGTTCTGATAAGAAGCGCAAACCATGAAAATGGTAGAAGTTCAATGGAGCCTTTTTGTCATCCTTCAGGACATATAATACTTCCTGATCTTTTTTTAATTCGTATTGCTGTATATTCCAAGGTGCAATGGCTCCACCTTCAGCCTGCAGCACATGTACTTTGTTAAAGCGCGTTTCCCAATCGTCTAAATATTTTTGATCACCGAATTTTTCATCCTCTACTCTGGCATAACACCATTCTATACAAGCGTTTCTCCACCATTTTAACGCACTTATTCCTTCTTTTTTATTTAAAAAAGTCATGAACTGTACACAAAATTTGCCACTTAGTGCAGTTTGATCATACTTTGGAGTGTAATTGTGCAATGTTAGTAGTATTTCATTACTACCCATTTCGTCTACAAGCTTTAAAGGATCATCATAAAAGTACACATCAGAATCTATGTAAGTGCAGTTTTCTAAGTTGTAATTATTTATACAATAAAGTACAACAGATGGGGTGCATGTCCAGCAGTACTCAGCTGGAGTTCTTGTTGGCTTTACAGCTAGAAGTTCTTCATCCTCAAATTCTGATAGAGAAATTACAGTAGTGTGCTTTAAATTTAAAGTTTGTAGTGTTTTAAGGCATTTTTCGTCAAATGCAAAAATATAAAGGTGAAAGCTCTTGCAGTTTTTCAGAAGCGACTCATGCAGGTTTAGGCCGTAAGGAAGAAACTTAGAGTCGAATAGGGTACAGAAATTTAACATCTCTAACGAAATAGACTATTTTATAATTTATCGTTCTGCTATAAGTTTTCAGTTCATTCAAATCTAAAACATAAATTTTAGAACTATGAAAAGCTCATTTTTATTTCTCAACCGTTTGGCTAAAAAAACAACTAATACGCAAATTTAAGAAGTAATTGTAAAACACTGTTTCTATACTTTTATGGTTTATGAAGTTTGACTTCTTTTAAAATTTTACTGTAAGAACCTTTCA
>NZ_JBHTLD010000443.1:0-1021 GCF_042678745.1 Pontibacter rugosus
CATTCACGCGGTAACTCCTCAGGGGTTTATCTTGAAACTAGTCCTCTTTGTTTTTGCCTACACCATCAATAAATGTATATAATCGCAACTTGAGTTATATAGAAGGGCGGCAGGATGGAAGGTCGGGCGTCACCAGTGGCTAATACACCCAAACTAGCCGGGGTTTCCATCGGCCGCAGGAATATTGGAAAGTATTTATTTCGCCAGATTCAGAATTCTTGTTGCCCCCCTAATTACAATTATAAAAACAATAGCACCAACTATTAAATCGGGTAGCGATGATTCCGTGAAGAGCACCAACAAACCAGCTAGTATTACGCCCCCGTTTATGATAATATCATTTGAAGTAAAAATCATGGTGGCTTGCATATGGGCTTCCTTGCTTTTAGACCTTTGCAGCAGGTATAAGCAAATGGCATTAGCAATAAGGGCAAGGATGGAGACTACAATCATGGTACGAAAATCAGGCAGGTCTTCATTTCCAATGAACCTGCGTACCACTTCCACAAAGCCGATTACAGCAAGGGTAAGCTGAAAATAGCCACTTGCCTTGGCAATGTTTTTTTTTCTAGCAACGGTACTGCCTACGGCAAACAGGCTTAACCCATATACCAAAGCATCGGCCAGCATATCTAAGGAGTCGGCAACCAAGCCCATTGATTTTGAGAAAATACCCGTTGTCATTTCCAGCACGAAGAAGCCAAAGTTTATCCATAACACCTGCCATAATAGCCTGCTTTGGCCTTTGGTGTCTTCTACTGCTAATTCTTGCTCTGTGCTTTCGGTATTGAGGAGCGAAGAGCCTAAACCAAGTTCATTGATTAAGTTTTCAATGGAAGGCAGTTGCCCTGCATGAAACACAGTTAATCGACGGTTCAGCAAATCAAATTCTAAGCCCTTCACCGCTGGTACACCATCCAGCTTCATGCGCACCATGTTTTCTTCCGAAGCACAGTCCATGTGCTGTATTTTAAAAGTTGATTTATCCATATACTTGGTTGTTAACATTCAAATTTAAACT
>NZ_JBHTLD010000444.1:0-981 GCF_042678745.1 Pontibacter rugosus
GTTATAGGCAAAGGGTAGGTTTATAAATTTCTTCTTTACTAGTATTTATTATGAATTAAAAGTAATGCAACAATAAGGCAACCCACATGACTAATCAGTTCCTTCCCCATACCTCAACAAAGTCTGCCCAAATGCACGGTTTCAAGAATATATAAACTTTGAAGGTAGTGATCCTGATATTGTAAATCTTTTAATTCTCGATACTGGACACTTCTTATAGATACCTCCAAAAGGTCGTAATTCACTTTAAATATTCAATGAAAGCACTTACAAATCCTCCTACCATTGAAGATTATAGAGAGCTACTGGTTAATCATGTTAAGCGACTAGAAGAGCAAAGGAACTGCGCCATAAATTCCTCCACCAAGGTTTCTATCGTCACTGTAGTTTATAATGCAGAAGCAACGATAGAGCGTACCCTCAAAAGTATTGCATGTCAGAACTATGAAAATATTGAATACATCATCATAGATGCTAAATCATCTGACCGCACACTAGAGATAATTGAAAAATACAAGCATATTGTTACTTACCTCATAAGTGAAAAAGATGGAGGTATTTATGATGCTATGAATAAAGGTATCTCTTTATGCTCAGGAGAGTTAATAGGCTTGCTTAATGCAGATGATTTTTATGAACCTGACGCGTTGCATAATTTGATTTCATACTATACTACTCATAAAGGCGATGTACTGCATGGGAATGTTAACTACGTAAAGAACGGAGAAAAACTATTTACTCTCAAACCTCCTATACATCTTTCTAAAGCATCATTTACTGAAATGCCCATTAACCACCCTGCAACCTTTATAAAAAGAGAAGTTTATGAAGAAATTGGTTTGTACCGAACAAACTATAAAATTGCAGCTGATTGGGAATTAACATTAAGAGCTTTCATGCAATATAAAAACTTCATCTATTTACCTTTCACAATAACAAACTATTCATTAGAAGGGGTTTCTAGTATAAATGCATCCTTAG
>NZ_JBHTLD010000445.1:0-986 GCF_042678745.1 Pontibacter rugosus
AACTAACCTAAATGAATTTGATAAAGAAAAAATTAGAAGAGCGGTTCTTCAAATTTATCCTATTCAAGACGCCTCACCGGAAATTGAAGAAATACTTTTCAAGGTAAGATTAAAAGGCAGGAATACTGAAAGAGAATTAAAATCTATTCCCCGTCCTGAACTTGAAATTTTAGGTTTCCCAAAAGAGATAGTTGATTTGCTAATTCAGCGATGGAATGAAACAGAAAGGTGTATTGAATCAAGAGCTTATTTAGCTGCTATAATTTTGATGGGAAGCTTATTAGAAGGATTGCTTTTAGGTATGATGGAATCCCATAAAAGAGAAGCAAATACTTCTCTAAGTTCCCCTAAATTCAAGGATGGGACTGTCAAACCTTTTTCTGAATGGAAATTAATTGAAATGATTGAAGTAGCTCTAACTAATGGATGGATACACATCGATAGAGCAAAATTCAGCCATGCGTTAAGAGAATTTAGAAATCTTGTACACCCAAACCTGCAATTAAAGACAAAAGTGAATCCTGATGAAAATACATGCATAATTTCTTGGCATGTTGTTCAAGCAGCCTGTGCAGACACGGTAAATTGGAAAAAGAATAACGTTGCCTAACCAAGCACATGAGCAAAGCTACGACTGCCGCCTCGCTCACCTCATGTACAAGTCCGCTGTATGACATGCTGAAAAAGGCAGCCGCACAAATAGCACATTTGGTTTTTGCCGACACACAATCAGACACTGAAAAACCAAAAGAGCTTTTTGCCAACGCTTAAAATATATTGAAGTGACTGAAAGACAATTAGAAATACATAAAGGACTAGAAGCAATTGGACCCGAGATAGCCCAATTTTACCTAGATGGAATACAGGTAATAAACTCTAGTTTAGGAACTAAATCTAACTTGTTGGCTCATATTCTTAGAGAGATTGATGGCGGATTAAGAGATATATTTGAGCAAAAACAACTAAAAAAAGAGTTTCAGAAAAAA
>NZ_JBHTLD010000446.1:0-978 GCF_042678745.1 Pontibacter rugosus
GTATATTCGCAATGTAAATCATCTTAAATCATACTTACAACCATCATTTCAAAAACATGAAAAAGAATTTATTTTTCGCAGCAGCCTTTCTTCTTGTAGCAGGTGGCGCTATGGCACAAGGTAACACGGGCACCGTAACGCAAACAGGTAATGCTAACAGTTCACAAATTGAGCAGGCAGGTAGAGGCAACGTAGCTACAACCAAGCAGTCTCAGAATGGCAACACAGCTTCTCAGTCTCAGTCTGGACGTGAGAACTCTGCCAGCATTACGCAATCAGCTAATTGGGATACTCCTCCAAATACCAACAATCACACACAGATTCAGTCTGGTGATAACAACACTGCAAGTGCTATTACTTATAACTCTGATAACTTTGGTCTCCAGAATCAGGACGGTAATGACAACAGCGCTCGCCTGGTGCAGGCTGGTGGTAACAACAGCGTTTACATGGATCAGGTTGGAGATAATAATACAGCTTTTGCTGAACAACAGCATGGCCGTAACAACCTAGTTGATATCGACCAGACAGGTAACGATAACGCTGCCTATGTTTATCAGAGAGGCCACAGAAACACTGCTACTGTTGACCAAATGGGCGATGGAAATAACGTAGGTACACGTGCCTACGGAGCTGAATACCTAGGTGTGCGACAGGAAGGTAGCGATAACTCTGGAACTATTTCACAAGATGGCTATAATAACGATGCTTTGGTACATCAGAATGGTGATTTTAACGCAGGTATGATTAGCCAAGATGGTGAAATGAACCTTGCTACTATCATGCAGGATGGTGATCGCCACAGAGCCACTGTAACACAGTCAGGTAACAGCAACACTGCTACTGTTACACAAAGCAACGGCGGCATATAGGTCGGTAAGTAATAGCATGCTTTAAAAGCGGGATGTGATCTTTCAGAAGATCACATCCCGCTTTTTGCATTTAAGTTATGGTTGCTTATTGGTATTGGTTGATATT
>NZ_JBHTLD010000447.1:0-960 GCF_042678745.1 Pontibacter rugosus
TTTTGTTTTAATGCTATATTTGGAATTACATATATTAAGCCAAGCCTTTATGAAGCAGACTTTTACCCTTCTACTATTTCTAGTGCTGTGCTCTTTTCAGGCACGTTCGCAAAGAGCTGTACTGCTGCAAAGCTTTGAAGGTGATTATTGGAACAACACTGAGACTTTAGCAGAGAATAGACTTTTCTTTAAATCTTACTATCAACTTCAGGTGTTTGATCTGCAAACTAAAGAATCGTATTCTGTTCAAAATTCACCTAAAGGAAATTTTTACCCTGGTAGAACAGTAGCAGCTGTTGGAAACGAAATTGTTTTCGCTGGAGGAGACTGGAACATATATCTTACTCAAGCTGAAAGGAGTATGCAGATTGGATCACAGCTTTATAGCAAAGCCATGTGTTCTGCGGGGAATTTCACACTCGCCATTCTAGGTAACACTAGCGGTTCATATACTAAAGTGATTGCGATCGATAAATCCACCAAAGCTATTACGACGCTACAAGAGATAAATCAACGTCTGTATGATGTACAGACAGCTTATTTCGAAAAGGAAAACAAAGTATATTTTTCGTTGCAGATGGAAACCAAACGAGTTGCTATTTACGAAACAGACGGAACGGTAGCAGGAACAAAGTATGTATCAGACATCAAGCCTGTTTCTTATACCGCAGAACTTATTGATGCCCATTTTATCGACAATGGCCAGGAATTATACTTTAAGGCCATTGAGAGAGAGTCGGACGGCACCTCAAAAACTAATTTTTACACCATAAATACAGCTAACAATATTTATGGCAAGCCTATCGAGATTTTAGATGGCAGCATCTTTAATCAAGGCACTGCTATTGTTAAGGATGCTGTCATCTATAGTTATGACAGTCATTCCAAGAAATTAACTAAAACAGAAAAAGGTAATAAAACTGATTTATACAGATTTGACAGTTTTTATTCTTTTCTGGG
>NZ_JBHTLD010000448.1:0-954 GCF_042678745.1 Pontibacter rugosus
TTTTTGTTAAAAATTATATTTACCTACGTTCTAAAACTTATTCTGCCCCCTTAACTTAGAACCGGACTTTGCAGTAAAACAGGATTCAAACGCCCTAAGCCTATACATAGAAATACTTTATGCATACTATTGAACCATATTATAACTGGATAGATAAATACTCTGCCTCAGAGGACCCTCGCTCGCCACTTTATGGCGCTGAAAACAGTTTGTCTCAATACACCCATACTATTTACGGCTATTATATACATCCGCAGTGGGATGACATTGAGTCTGAAACGCTCTTCCTTAAAATTCTTTACGCAGATTATGACCTGCGTTTTGCCGTGATAGAGTTGATTGGGGAATGGAATGATACGCTCCACAACGATATCATGCAGTTGAAGCGAAACATTATAGATCCGCTGATAACAGAAGGCATCAACCATTTTATATTGATCGGTGAGAATGTGTTTAACTTTCATGGCTCCGACGATGCCTATTACGAAGAGTGGTTTGAGGATGTGGAAGATGGCTGGATAGCTGCCCTTGGGTTTCAAGACTTCGTACTGAGCGAAATGAGGAACTACAACATTGATTATTATATTAACTCCGGCGGCAGCCTGGAAGATGTACATTGGCGCACATTTACGCCCAAGCGACTTTTTGCCCTTGTAAATAGCATGATCCAGAAACGCCTGGGAGCTTAAAAACAGAAGAGGGGGCTATGGTATAGCCCCCTCTTCTGTTTTTAAGTATATTGTTATTATTGTACTTCTCTTTCTATTTCCTCAGCGCCTTCTTCCACGCCATCTTTTACATCTTCAGCACCTTCTTCAATATCATCCCCTACTTCGTCTGCTCCATCTTCTACTTCTTCTATGCCCTCTTCTGTTCTGTTTTCAGTGTTTGAGTCGCACGAGGCAAAGGTAAAACAACCGATTGCCATCATCATAAATACTAACTTTTTCATAT
>NZ_JBHTLD010000449.1:0-949 GCF_042678745.1 Pontibacter rugosus
ATATGGAAATTTATCTAAAAGAATTTTAGTTGCATTAGGAGAAAAACCTTCTAAACATCGTATAAAACAAATATATCACCAATTGGCTATTTGCCTGCAACAAGGTGGTATGTTTATACCTGACTAAAATGTTAAGATTAATTATCACATGTGAGCACGGTGGCAACCATATACCTGCTGCCTACACTGATCTGTTTGATGGTAAAGAGGAGCTGCTTCAGACACACAGAGGCTATGATCCGGGAGCCTCAGAGCTGCTGGACACGCTTTCAACCGTTGCAGATAAGTCTTTCAAAGCCACTACCAGCAGGCTATTGATTGAGCTAAACCGATCTATAAATCATAAGGAGCTTTTTTCAGAAGTAACCAAACCTCTGCCGGATGCAGAAAAAAAGAAGATTATAAATAACATATATAAACCTTATCGGGATCAGGTAGAAGGCATTATCCACGACTTTGTAATGGCAGACAGGAGGGTGCTTCATGTGGCGGTGCATACATTTACACCAGAATTGGATGGCATAGAGCGTGATGCAGACATTGGCCTATTGTATGACCCGAAGCGGAAACCGGAAGCAGAATTTGCCCGCAAGTGGAAAAAGTTGCTTCTGGAGCAGGATGAGTCTTTGTTGGTGCGGTTTAATTACCCATACCTGGGCATTTCAGATGGGTTCCCTACTTATCTTCGCCGCAAATTCAAAGACGAGCAATATATGGGCATCGAAATAGAAGTAAACCAAAAATTTATACTTGATAAACAGCAGGGGTGGGAGCAACTGCAGCAAACTATTAAATCTAGTTTACAGCAGCTTGTGCACCCGCACCGGGGCTATGGTGCAAAAGAAGAAGCAGCCTGAACACATATTGTGAAAACCTAATTAAGAGATTCTGAGTACTAAAGCAACAAAGCAGCCTTTAAGTGAAGAAGCAAGTGGAGTAGAGCAAAGAA
>NZ_JBHTLD010000450.1:0-935 GCF_042678745.1 Pontibacter rugosus
ACAGCAGGCTGATAAAAAATAATCCCTTCTGAACTTACAATATACTTAACATTTAAAATACAACATTATGTCACATACCGTAGTCGGAGTTTTCGAAACATCAAATGAAGCGCAAACAGCATTACAGCAGTTAACCAGCAGTGGCTTCATGAGGGAGAATATAGATATCGCACCACAAGCCACTACCGGCACATCTGAGCAGCATGCAGATGATGATAGTATCGGTAGTTTTTTCAGCAACTTGTTCGGAGGCGACGACAAGTCCAGAAGTTATTCAAACTATGCCCGCACTGGTGCCATTGTAACGGTGCACGCAAAATCAGCACAAGAGGCCGAGCGAGCAGCAGATATCTTAGATGATTTTGGAGCCGTGAACTTAGATGAACGCGCTTCTGGCACTACAGCAGCAACAGACACTACCAGAACTGCGAGCACTTCAACTGACAGCACTATTCCTGTGATTGAAGAAGAGATGCAGGTTGGCAAACGAACAGTGGAAACTGGAGGCGTGCGCATAAGAAGCCGCATTATTGAGCGCCCGATTGAAGAGCACCTGCGCTTACGTGAAGAGCATGTTCACGTGGAGAGAAACCCTGTTAACAGAGCAGCCACAGAGAGGGATTTGAGCGGCTTCAAAAATGGAGAAATTGAAATGACTGAACATGCAGAAGTTCCCATTGTAAACAAAGACACCCGCGTGGTAGAAGAGGTAAATATAGGCATGGATGTAGAAGAGCATGATGAAAGCATCCGTGGTACTGTCCGTAAAACAGATGTAGAGGTAGATCACCTCACTGAAGAGGAATTAAGACGCCGTCGCACTGAAGGAGATCGTTCAGGCTTATAGAAATTTTAGAATTTTTAATTTAGAACAGGCGCAATCTCTTTCAGGGGCTGCGCCTGTTTTTTTCAGTATAGGCTGTTGCAATTACTAG
>NZ_JBHTLD010000451.1:0-934 GCF_042678745.1 Pontibacter rugosus
GTAAGAAGAAATAGTAAATGGCTAGATCATTAAAAAAAGGGCCTTATATTGACTTTAGGCTCGAGAAGAAAGTAACTGTAATGAACGAGTCTGGCAAAAAGTCAGTTATTAAGACTTGGTCACGTAGATCTATGATATCTCCTGATTTCGTAGGCCACACTTTTGCAGTTCATAACGGAAATAAATTTATTCCGGTTTATGTTACCGAAAACATGGTAGGACATAAACTAGGTGAATTTGCTCCGACTAGAAACTTTAGAGGTCACATTGCTAAGAAAGATAAAGGCAAGCGTTAATCATGGAAGCAATAGCAAAACTAAATAACGTCCCTACCTCTCCTCGTAAGATGAGAATGGTAGCAGACTTAGTACGCGGTAAAAGCGTATCTAAGGCTCTTGGTATTCTTAAGTTTGAAGCCAATGCTGGTGCAGCCAAAGTAGAGAAACTTGTTTTATCTGCATTAGCAAACTGGCAGGCAAAGAACGAAGATGCTAGAATCGAAGAAGCTAATCTTTACATCAAGACAATATTTGTTGATGAAGGAAAAATGCTAAAGCGTCTTCGTCCAGCTCCTCAAGGTCGTGGTCACAGAATCAGAAAAAGATCAAACCACGTAACACTTGTTATCGACAGCATGTCTGAAGAGCAATTGGAGAAGCTATCTAAGAAATCAAATAAAGCCAACAAGTAAGAATTATGGGACAGAAAGTTAATCCGATCGGTTTTCGACTAGGTGTTATCAAAGGTTGGGATTCGAACTGGTATGGCGGCAAAGATTTCGCTGAGAAACTGATCGAAGATGAAAAAATCAGAAAATACATCCTTGCTCGTATCCCGAAAGGCGGTATTTCTAAAATTATAATTGAAAGAACACTTAAGCGTATCACGCTTACCGTTAACACAGCTAGACCAGGTGTTGTTATTGGTAAAGGCG
>NZ_JBHTLD010000452.1:0-931 GCF_042678745.1 Pontibacter rugosus
ATTGAACTACCTCAAGTAGAAAGCAGGTCTGGTAATATAACTCCTGTAACTTGTAATAAAGAGATTCCCTTCAATATAAAACGAGTTTATTATTTATATGATGTACCTGGAGGTGAGACAAGAGGAGGACATGCGCATAGAAATTTACATCAATTAATAGTTGCAGCTAGTGGTAGTTTTGATGTTGTACTGGATGATGGGAAAATTAGAAGGACAGTAAGTTTAAATAGACCTAATTATGGTCTTTATGTAGTTCCTGGGATTTGGCGTGAGTTAATAAATTTTTCATCAGGTTCTGTTTTGTTGGTTTTGGCTTCAATGTCATATGACGAGTGTGATTATATAAGGGATTATAGCATATTTTCAAAATTAAAAAATGGTGATACACACAACAGCTGATGTACAGACAAAGAATATTGGCAAGAATACTTCTATTTGGCAATATTGTGTCATTCTTGAAGGTGCTACAATAGGCGATAATTGTAATATAAATTATAATGTTTTTATAGAAAATGATGTTAAAATAGGTAACAATGTTACTATCAAGCCAGGCTCTCAATTATGGGATGGAATTATAATAGAAGACAATGTATTCATAGGGCCAAACGCTACTTTTACAAATGATATTGTTCCTAGACCTCGAGATTTTTCTGAAGGATGGAAATCAAATCCTGATAGGTGGAGAAATACAATTATTAAACACGGGGCTTCAATAGGAGCAAATGCTACAGTTTTAGCCGGTGTTACTATTGGGGATTTTGCTCTGATTGGAGCTGGAAGTGTAGTCACTAAAGATATACCTCCATATTCTCTCTGGTATGGAAACCCTGCAGTACATTGTGGCTATGTAACAAAGGATGGTGTGATATTGGATAAGAGTTTGAGAAGCAAAGATGGTCGAGAATACATTTTAGATAATAGTGAAATAAAG
>NZ_JBHTLD010000453.1:0-914 GCF_042678745.1 Pontibacter rugosus
ATCTCACCTCATAGGGAGTTCCTCTTTTTATAACGGCCACCGCCTGGTGTAGCAGCTTGTTTCTGACAGCGTTTAAGACGCTCATCTTGCTCTTGCCCTCCCCGACTTTCCGTTCAAAGTAGGTCTTCATCTCCCCGTTATTGCGGATACTGCTCAGAGCCGCCATGTGCAGCACCTGCTTCAACTCCTTGTTGGCGAATTTGGATACACCTGTCCTGCCTATCACGCTCGTGCCGCTGCGGTACTCGAAAGGGGCCACCCCGCAGTAGCAGGCAAGCTTGCGCCCGTCATCCATTCTGGTGAAGCCCTGGGTGTATACAAGAAGGGAGATGGCCAATACCTTTCCCACGCCTTTCACCGAGGTGAGAAGGTCGTACTTGCGCTTCAGCTCTGCGTCCTTTGCGATGAACTGCTGCATCTTCTCCTCCACCTGCTCCTTGCTCTTCTCCAGGCCCTTGATGGCTTTCCTGTTGACCTGCTCCAGCGTCTTTCCAGACACAGGGTCTATCTGCAGCAGCTCCTTGATGGTGCCCTTGATGCTCTTGAGGGCCTTGATGAGCCTGCCCCTGCTTGCCTGCAGGTCCTTTAGCCGCTCCAGCGTCACGCCCGAGAGGGAGAGGCACTGCGCCTCCTGCTGGTGCAAGAGGCGTAGCGGGCGATCCTTTGCGCGTCCACCCTGTCGTCCTTTCCCCTGACCATGCCGATGCTCCCCTTTATCTGCAGGGCGCTCTCCAGCCACACGTTTACTTCCCGTGCCAGCAGGTAGTGCACCAGTTGCCTTGTGTACATGCCCGTGTGCTCCATACAGGCTAAAGTGTCCTTTCCCGCCTCGCAGCCCTGCTGCTTCATCCAGGCCTTCATCCGCTGAAAGCCCTCTCTGTTGTTGTTGAACTTCTGGTGGTGCGGCACCCCTG
>NZ_JBHTLD010000454.1:0-898 GCF_042678745.1 Pontibacter rugosus
CTCGCAGCGAACCCGGACCAGTCCGCCGACGCCCGCATCGTCGTCAAGGCCGCGAAGGTCACCGAGGTCGCGCAGCCCAAGGACCCGTATGAGTACTGAGACGGGCGCGAGCTCCGAGGGGCGCCGCGAGCGCCGCCCGGTCGCGCACCGGTTCCACCGCCGGTACGTGGCCGTCGTGGTCGTCCTCGCCGTGGTCGCCGCGCTCGCCGCGGTCGTCGGCTCTCAGCAGGGTCCGCGGCTCCGCGACGTGTCCTACGACGCGACCGGGCTTGTCACGAGGCCGGCCCAGCGGATCATCCTGACGGCGAACCAGGCACTGCAGAAGGTCGACGCCGCAGACGTCCGGGTCAGCCCGGCTGCGGCGCACACCGTGACCTCGAGCGGCAACACCATCGCGGTCGAGTTCGCCGGGCCGCTGGCCTACGACCGCGACTACACCGTCACGGTCGCGGGTGTCCGGGCGCCGGGACAACGTGCGACGTCCGACCTGACGGCGGCGATCCGCACCGGCAGCACCGACGTGCTCGCCCTGGTCCCCGGGCAGGCAGGCGCGAAGGACCGCATCGTCCGGCGCTCCCTCGACGCCGGCGGCGCCACGACCGTCTACGAGGGCACCGCGATCAGCGAGTACGCCCGGCTCGGCCGCTCGCTGGTGGTCGTGAGCGGCACGGACGCCAGCTCCTCCGTCGACATCGTGGCGCTGAGCGGCGGCGTGCAGGACGACGACGCCCCCGTCGAGCACCTCACCCTGCCGACGTCCGAGGGGCGGGTCACGGCGCTCCACGTCGCGGACGACGGGGCCTCGTTCGGGTTCGAGTACGCCGACACCTCGACCGGGCAGTCCCGGAACACCGGCCTGTACGTGGTCGACATGACGGGCACGCACATGCCCACCGCG
>NZ_JBHTLD010000455.1:0-895 GCF_042678745.1 Pontibacter rugosus
GCACCACTGGATTAGCTTGGGCGGTTGTTCGCCGGTACGGGAATATCAACCCGTTGTCCATCGACTACGCCTGTCGGCCTCGCCTTAGGTCCCGACTTACCCAGGGCGGATTAACCTGGCCCTGGAACCCTTGGTCTTTCGGAGGACGGGTTTCTCACCCGTCTTTCGCTACTCATGCCTGCATTCTCACTCGTGTAGCGTCCACGGCTGGATCACTCCGCCGCTTCACTCGCCACACGACGCTCTCCTACCACTCCGCACGACTGAACCACGAAGGCTTGTCTATAGTGCGAAATCTACAACTTCGGTGGTGTGCTTGAGCCCCGTTACATTGTCGGCGCGGAATCACTTGACCAGTGAGCTATTACGCACTCTTTCAAGGGTGGCTGCTTCTAAGCCAACCTCCTGGTTGTCAAGGCAACTCCACATCCTTTCCCACTTAGCACGCGCTTTGGGACCTTAGTTGGTAGTCTGGGTTGTTTCCCTCTCGACGATGAAGCTTATCCCCCACCGTCTCACTGCTGCGCTCTCACTCACCGGCATTCGGAGTTTGGCTGACGTCAGTAACCTGTTGAGGCCCATCGGCCATCCAGTAGCTCTACCTCCGGCGAGAAACACGCAACGCTGCACCTAAATGCATTTCGGAGAGAACCAGCTATCACGAAGTTTGATTGGCCTTTCACCCCTACCCACAGGTCATCCCCTCCATTTTCAACTGAAGTGGGTTCGGTCCTCCACGACGTCTTACCGTCGCTTCAACCTGGCCATGGATAGATCACTTCGCTTCGGGTCTAGAACATGCGACTCAAACGCCCTATTCAGACTCGCTTTCGCTACGGCTGCCCCTCACGGGTTAACCTCGCCACATATCACTAACTCGCAGGCTCATTCTTCA
>NZ_JBHTLD010000456.1:0-874 GCF_042678745.1 Pontibacter rugosus
CATTGATAAATAAACAATTAGAAATGCCATACTTAGGGAAATATTTTAATAGTCTATCATTAATTTCTTGATAAAAGGCCCTGTCAGCATCTGATTCTGTTACAATAACAGCTTCATAAAATAACCCATTTATAACTCCAGTTGAGCGCATAAGTGGATTCCTCATTAATGTTAATAGCTTGTTACTTGGAAGCAATCTAGCTGTCCCTATATTTTGTGAATAAGTAAGCCTTACAATATTTAATGGAACTCCAGATTGTACACATCCCATCAAAAAGTTAGAACTATGAGTAGATACAAAAACATTTTTCTTCTGTTCTGATGCTGAAATTGCTACCTCTTTGCCAAGTTTGAAAGATAAAGAAGGATGAAGGAAGGCTTCAGGCTCATCAATAAGAAGTATCATTGGATCCCCTGAAATAATTTCTAAAATGATTCCCGTAAAAGCTTTCACTCCATCACTCAATTGCTGAATTGATTTTGCTTTTTTGTGGAACTCAACAGCTTCATGATGTATTCCTCTTTCCTCTAATTCTGATTTTGGAGCCTCTTCAGAGAGTTTGACCTTAAGTTTCCCAAGGTCAGTAGGATCAATTACAAAATACATGTTAAATGCATCAAGAATTATACGTCTCACTTCAGAGCGTTTTTTATCATCTCTAAATAGAGCACTTAAACTATTTTCTGGCGGCGTTTGGAGGTTACCTGCTGATTGCTCATGCGTTAAGTACATTCGTCCTTCCCCATTTAAGAATAGAGTGTTAAATTGTAAAAACCATTCACAAAACCATTGTCTATAATGCCCTTCATTAGGTTTGTTAAATGATTCCTTTAAATCCCTTTTTGGTATTTGTCTTCTATTTTGAAAATTTCC
>NZ_JBHTLD010000457.1:0-856 GCF_042678745.1 Pontibacter rugosus
GTTCGTCAGTACCGGATTTTGCAGTCCCGCTTTCTTCACTGCACGCCTCACGACGAACCAGCTTGCGGCTTGCTAACAGGCTTCACCAACTTGCCTGTAAGGGACTTGCACCCTCTGGAATAATTTGCTACCTTCAGTAGCAGGTGCCCATACTGGGCGCACACAACACCTATAAGTTAGCTACGCCATCTTATAGCAGAGACGTTAGCCGTTAAATATAAATATGAAACAAACCTTAATAATTGTCATCTTCTTCCTTGTTTCAACTGTTCTGACTGCACATGAAATTGAAGAAACTCTCGAATTGATTATAAATCCAGAGTATAAAGGTGCTGTTAGTTTGTATGATAAGCCAAATGGTAAAATAGTAGCTTCTGTAAAGCATGATTTAGAAGAAGAAGATTATCTGACGTTTAGTGCTTCAAAGCAAACCTCTGACTTCTTTTACGGCACTTTAGAATACTCAATATCTGGAAAGAAGATGAAGGGATGGGTAAAAAAAGGTAAACACATCGGGACATACACCAGAAATTACGAACCAGAAAAGCCTTTGAAGCTTATGTCGGAAGCAAGTGTAAGTTCAAAGGTCAATTCAATTATTCCAGAGTGGACTAACCAGTTTTACCAGGTTATTGCTTTCGATAAAAGTTGGGCTTATGTTAATGTGCTTTACAAGGGACAGGTTAAGCAGGGGTGGCTATCGCCTCAAATGCAATGCGCGAACCCTTATTCCGCATGCAATTAAAAAGAAATTTATCGGCTAATCGAGTAGACGGCCCCGCCAGCGTTAGCTGACGAGGTGCGCCTCTCACACCACTGTACAAGCGGGTCTCGCATACAGCGGTTCGTTAAGTTG
>NZ_JBHTLD010000458.1:0-844 GCF_042678745.1 Pontibacter rugosus
GAGGCGACGACGAGCTTCGACCGCGGGTACGCCATCGCGAGGGTGTCGGCGCTCGTCCCGGTGTCACGGCGGTAGTCGCCGGACCCGAAGGCCAGGCGGAACGCACCCTGCGCCTTGGCGACCGACACGGACTCCTCGATGCCGAGCGCCGACTCGACCAGGGCGATCACCGGCGTCTGGCCGCCGAGCCGGTGCCAGGTGTCGGTGACCTGGGCGGGGGACTCGGTCTTGGCGAGCATGACGCCCTGCAGCCCGGGCAGGCCACGGAGCTCCTCGACGTCGTCGGCCCAGAAGTCCGTCGTGACGTCGTTGATGCGCACCCAGGCCTCGCCACCGCCGGCCAGCCAGGCGGCGACGCCCTGCCGTGCCGAGGGCTTCGCGGCGGGGTCGACGGCGTCCTCGATGTCCAGGATGATCTGGTCGGCGCGGGACCGCTGGGACTTGTCGAACCGATCGGTCGCGGTGCCGGAGACCAGCAGCCACGAGCGTGAGATCTCGGCGGGGACCGATCGACGCCGGTTCGGCGTGGGGGCGGACGGAGCGGTGCGGTCGTCGATGGCCATGCCCCGTTGGTACCACACCAGAGGGGACGAACGCCTCGCTCGGACGCGTGCCGCGTCGATGCGGAAACCCCGAAACCTCGGTTCATTGCCAGAGAGGCCGTCCGGTTCCGCCTACAGTGTCGGATGTGTGGCGAGCGGACAGGGTGACCGACGGTGAGGACGACGTGAACGACGACGTCCCCGTCGAGGGTGCCCGCGCGCGCTCCGACGACGATCGAGACGAGCAGCAGGACGTGGACCAGGAACGGACCGACGACGAGCCGGACCGCATGCTCCGCCCG
>NZ_JBHTLD010000459.1:0-832 GCF_042678745.1 Pontibacter rugosus
AATCGTGTAGACGGCCCTGCCACCTCTAGGTAGCAGGGTGCGCCTCACACACCACTGTACGTACGGGTCTCGTATACAGCGGTTCGTTAAGTTGTGGAGCTACTTTCCTGTAGTAATCGAGCAAAGATTCATACCCCCTCCGAACGAGCCTTTTCACCGTTACCGTCGTTGTCAGGATCGGACTTTGAGCCACTGCCCATCCCCCTTTCCTGGTCCTGCTCCAGGCGTAGGCCTGCCACTTCGGGACGCCCAATCGGATCAGGTTCTTCCTTTTCCGCTCCGGTCGCTTCCAGTCGTGCCAGATGCAGTGCCTGAGCCTGTTACGTATCCAGCTGTCGATGTCTTTGAGTTTGCCCTGTATACTTGCCATGCGGAAGTAGGGGACCCAGCCTCGCTGCGCCTCCTTCAGTTCCCGGATACGTTCGTCAAAAGAGCAGGGCGTGGTTTTGCGGGTAATGCTCTTTAGCTTCTGCTTCAGCCTTGCCCATCCCTTCTTTGCCACCACCAGCTGGTAGCGGCCCTTGTCGCCCTTCCTGTAAGTGGGCACGAACCCGTGGCCCAAAATCTGAAAATCCACAGGGCGCCTAATGCCGCTTTTCTCTTTGTTGATAGGCAGCCTTAGCCTGTCCCTTAGGAAAAGGAATACAGCGTTGCCAACCTTTCGGGCCTCATCTTCACTTTTAGTGTAGACGCTGAAGTCGTCGGCATAGCGCACGTAGCGCAACCCTTGTCTTTCTAGTTCCTTATCCAGCTCATGAAGCATGATGTTGGAGAGCAACGGGCTAAGCGGACTGCCCTGCGGTACGCCTTTCCGACGCTTGACAAGTCTCCC
>NZ_JBHTLD010000460.1:0-828 GCF_042678745.1 Pontibacter rugosus
GGTGAAGTCATTCATGGTAAGAAAGGAGTAGAGTTTGGTCTCTTTATCCTTTAACATACCTGGATGGCTTCATCGTTTATAATCGCAACTTGAGTTAGATAGTAATACTTTCCCTGAGCATCGACTTTACCGGTATCACCTCCACGTCGTCCTCGTTTACCTGCACCTCGAACACTTGGCGCTTAATGGTGAGCCTGTCTTCCTGGCGGTCTTAGTAGCGGAAGGTGATCTCTCCTAAGGTGCCGCCCATGTGGTGCAACTGCGGGGGTGTCCATATCGGTGTCTGAGCTGTAGTCTTCCACCTGCAGGCTGTTGTGGTGGGCGCTGTTCTGCTCCCGGATCAGCTGCTTGGCCCGGACATCCGAGTGCGGCTCGGACTTGCAGCTGATCAGCAATGGTGTCATGATGCGGTCTACAAGGAATGCAATACCCCAGCGTAGCAGCAGGCCATCATGAAAGAGGCTATGAAAAACAAGATCCAGGTGGGCCCACGGTAAAAAAGCCACTTAAGAGTAAAATCAATAAGTGGTTTTTTATTTGTCGCGAGAGTAGGCTAGGAGTATATACTTATTAAAACAGGTACAGGTGCTGCTGCGTCTGTAGTGCCGACGGTTAGTATGTAGACCCTACATGTGCTTCTATCAGTTACATGGCTGCTTGCTTACTGAAGAAGGTAAATTGTTTTAGCTTCCGTTGACTACTTAAAGCGTAACAAAGCAAAGATCAACAAGTCTGCATGATCAATGCTTTGTAATTAATTTATTTGTGTATATATTTTCTTGTATATTTTGCCGCAAAGCGCAACCTTTTATATGGTTTTCCATATAC
>NZ_JBHTLD010000461.1:0-823 GCF_042678745.1 Pontibacter rugosus
ACCATGAGTTGGAACATGTAAATATTACTAGAAAAGTACTTTTCCCGAATGGGCGTCCAATACTAGATTTGATCGTAAAATCAAAAAAGTTATCTTCAGTTGGTGGATTTGGTAATAGGCTAATGCAATGTGTATATGTAGATAAAGTAGAAACAACAAATGAAGCCGCAGCACAAAAAGCAGTAGAAGAGTTTTGCAGGATTGAATATAATAAAATCAAAGAGAGCTTTATTTTGTCTGATTTTTCAACGCAAATTGAAAAGGTTAAAACTTATTCACTAGGATTTGCAGGGAAAGACCAACCTGAATTTGGGAGTAAAAATCAAGTTTTGATTGGAGAAACGACGAATAGCCCATTTGAAATTGTGAAGTCTTTCTTCGATACCCTTACAAATTTTAATGTACAGGCTGCCTTACCTGTATTTACTTACCAACAACAATTTAATGAATTTGGTAAAAAAGCTGTTTCAAAGGAAATTTATAAAACAATATGCGAACTTCAAGGTGAAACGATCAAAGATGCTGAAAACTACTTAGGTAGTGAATTGCAAACCATTCCGCCTCTAGTAAGTATTGTCCTTGCAAAAGCTAGAAATAAAGAAGACATTCCAAATACCCTTACTGATATCAGAGAAGATTTTACTGAATTCAGAAATTGCTGCGAAAATTTTGAAAAGAGACTTAATGGTGCCTCAACTTTAAAAGACCAGCTTGATGCTATAAAAGAGTACAAGGAGTTCTGGTCAGCTTTAATAAAAAAATATTCAGACCAAAACTCAAGAATTATGTTCAGGTTCTTAGATATGGCAAGAGAATCTGATTA
>NZ_JBHTLD010000462.1:0-820 GCF_042678745.1 Pontibacter rugosus
AGAAGAAGAAAAGAAAAGGATAAAACAATTAAAGTCTTTTGTAAATAAGCACTTTAAAGAAATGGAAATTTCACACTTTGAACGCTTATTTGATAAGATTGACGATAGTTTAAAAGGGCAATTTAATCTTCAGTATCGCATGCATCCTGATATAAATGAGGTTATTAAGCAGTTTTATATAACAGATGGTGGATTAGAGTGTGGTTTAATTTCGCCTATAGATTTAGGAGTTGATGATCCGGATATGACTAATTCAGCGTCTCGTTTTCATGGTATTGAGATTGATGATTTTATATCAAAAGATAATCATGTGATCTGGATTGAAACAAATTCGCCAGAACTGCTGGATGGCACTTCAAGAATAAATTATGGAGAAGTAGATGCAATTAGAGGTATTTTAACAAAATTTCAACAATCTGAAAGTTTTCAATCATATCAATCAACTTGGAAAAACCCTGAAGATCAACAAATAGGATTGATTAGTTTTTATGGAAAGCAAATAAAATTGTTAACAAACCTGGGCAAAGAGTTCAAGGATATTCCTATACGAGTTAGTACAGTGGACCGTTTTCAAGGTATGGAACGAAATATAATAATTGTTTCGATGGTTCGAAGTAATCGTATAGCAGCTGACCCAAAACAAAAACCGGATATAAATCTATATGGTGAATTAGGTTTCCCTGAACAAAAGGATTTAGGGTTTGCCAAATCTCCTAATCGTTTAAACGTTGCACTGTCTCGTGCAAAGAGACTACTGATTATTGTTGGTAATAGCGAGCTTTTTAGGCAAAAGGAAATATACAATAATGTATATAACACA
>NZ_JBHTLD010000463.1:0-818 GCF_042678745.1 Pontibacter rugosus
TATTGAAATCATAATCAGAACATTCTGGCCTTTAAGGTTATATATTGGCTATGTCACTTTAGAATTCCATTAAAAATAATATTGACAAGGCCATCGAACACAGTGCCAGGCGTAGTAGGTAATTCCGATATTAGCTCCTGCGGAACCTGCTGCGTAAAATCGGGATTAAGAATAGTTTCAAGCGCGCTTGCATAAAGTAAAACGGCCATAGCACGATTCGCTTCCTGCTGAATAAAGCCTTTACGCACTCCCTCGTTCAATAATGCATTAAATCGCAGAAAAGCAGCGTCGGCTTTATGTTTTTGTAGTTGTTGCCATCCAGAAGGAGCATTACGTTTGATGTCCTCTACAAATAAAGGGTTGATATCATGCAGCTTTATGCCAACATAGCTAAATATCTGCTTTACTTTCTCAGGAAACGCAAGTTCCTCATCTTGCATAATTCGTTCTACCTCATATTGAATATCGAAACCATGTTGCCGAATCACGACGTTGAGTAATTCCTCTTTACTCTTGAAATACTGGTAAAGGGTTTTTTTGCTCATGCCTAGCCTTTTTGCAAGCTCTGCCATTAGAACTTTGCTGTAGCCATAGGTAAAGAACATTGTCTTTGCTTCAGCAATTATTCTATCACGTGGGTTATCTGTTGCCTCCATGGGAAAAAGGGGAGTTTATAAATGCTCTGTAAGTATGCTTCATTAAAAGTAATTGCAATGATTACTTTAGTGCAAATATAAAGATTATGTTAGCGATCTATGTCAAACCATTGCATTTTACGCTGCTATTAAACCTCTTTTTTTAAGGACAATATGTAAAGT
>NZ_JBHTLD010000464.1:0-801 GCF_042678745.1 Pontibacter rugosus
TAACTCAAGTTGCGATTATATACATTTATTGATGGTGTAGGCAAAAACAAAGAGGACTAGTTTCAAGATAAACCCCTGAGGAGTTACCGCGTGAATGGATTTGGGGAAAGCGGCCTCTATCTCACTAAAGGTAGTCTCCACTCTTTTTCGCATGGTGTTCTTGATAAAGGCCATCGCTGCACTGTCCTTGCGTTTGCTGTTGCTTTTTCGTTCTATGAGCAAGGCCACCTGCTCGCACTCCATGGACAGGTCCTCCAACTCATAATTGGTGTAGGCGCTGTCGCCATAGAGCCTGGCATGCGGCGGCAGGTTCACATGCATCGCCTGCAGGGCAAGGCCGTCATGCACGCTTCCCGCCACGATAAAACACTGGACCGGCACGCCGTCAGCCGTGGTAATGACTTCCACCTTGAAACCGTAGAAGTACTCCCGCTTGGAGGCGTTGTAGCCTCTGTAGGCCTTGTTCTGGAGCAACCTGCACCTGTTGATGCGGATGTTCCTGCACACGGCCACAGGGAAACTGTCAATGACGTACTCGCTGGAAGTGTTAAGCTCCTTGAGCGCATCCCCCAGCGCCAGAAAAACAGCGGCAATGGTTTCGCTCAAACGGTGCAGCATACGGTTGAAGTTGCTCTTGTGCGGCATCCGGCAACGGTGGTGCCCTTGCATGTAGCTCCTGGCCGTGGTCATGTTGCCTCCAAAATAACGGGCCGCCACCAGTGCCGTGGTGATCACCTCCGCATCGTTTAGTTTGCGTTTGGAGGCAGGTGCCTGACCTGCCACTTGTAGATAATCATCAAT
>NZ_JBHTLD010000465.1:0-789 GCF_042678745.1 Pontibacter rugosus
GTGCCTCCCAATCCCAATTTTGATTGGATAGTTCTAATAAAATTTCGTTTTCGAACTTAATATCGCTTCTAATTGATAGGGCCTCCCAATTCCAAGACTTTTCTTTATATTTGTTGATAAAATCTATTGAAAGTATAAATGATCGATTTGCTGATAATAGAGCCCAATCCCACTCTTCGTCAATTGTTTCAGTAACTAATTTTACAGTAATCTCAGCATCTGTCCTCGTTGAAAATATACTATATCTTATGTACTTTGAGAATTTGCGGAACCGTTTTGTAAAATCCTTGCCTTTTTTAAAACAACTACTGAATTCTGATAAATATTCCCAATCCCACTTTTCTGTTTCAATGCTAAGTATAGAGTCATTCCAGTTGATATTATCTAATCCTGACAATGACTTGTAATCCCATCGATATGATTTGTTCTTGAGTATCTTTAAAATATCTTTTAACCAGACTTCATAACTGAATAAAGACTTGTCCCATCTAAAGGCTTTATTTAGGGCCTTAGAACCAGATAAAGAAGGCCAATCAATATAATCGTAGTTTGCTTGCAGATATTGTCGTGGATTAAAACTTGATAAGTCGTAGAAATAACAAAAATCCCATTGGTATACTTCTTTTGAAAAGGTTTGAGCGATCAAGAGTTCTAATTCTTGATAATCGAATTTGCTCGATACAATATTCCATAGTTGCTGTCTATTATCAGAATTAGTAAGAAAAATACATGCTGCAACTTCAGGCAAATGCTCTGAAAGTTGCAAATCGGATTTTTCAAATCGACTTT
>NZ_JBHTLD010000466.1:0-779 GCF_042678745.1 Pontibacter rugosus
GCCGCAGGTTCGCGACCGTCCCGGACACCGACGTCGGCACCATCGTGAGCAGCGACGTGCCCTTCGCCAGCAGGTCGCCGGCGCCGAGCACGACCTCGAGGCCCGGCACGATGACGACCCCGCCGCCGACCCCGACCAGCCCGGACAGCACACCCGACAGCAGCCCGAGCAGCAGCAGGACGATCGCCTCGACGACCCCGAAGCGCACCTCGCCACCGCGGGTCGGCACCGTGGTGAACAGCGACACGAGCACGACGGCGATGAACCCCACGAAGATCCACGGCAGCACGCGGAGCGGCAGGGCACGGAGCAGTCGTGCGCCGATCGGGGCGCCGATGACGCTGCCGATCGCCAGGGTCAGGGCCGCGAGCCAGTGCACCTCGCCCTGCACGGCGTACGTGATCGCCCCGACGACGGCCGCGGGGGCGATCGCCACGAGCGAGGTCGCCGAGGCCCGACGTTGGTCCATCTGCACGAAGGCCATCAGCGCCGGCACGACGATGACCCCACCGCCGACGCCGAACAGTCCGGACAGCACCCCCGCAAGGACCCCGATCGCCACCAACACGATCCCGGTTCCGCCGCGCTTCCTCATCCCGCCCAGGCTATCCGCGCCGCGGGCTACGACGCAGCCAGCGCCCGCTCGTCCTCGTGCACGAGCTGGTGCACGCGCTGGTACGAGACGCCGAGGACGACCGCGATGTCCCGCAGGGTGAGGCCGTCGTCCTTCAGCGAGACCGCGATCGCTCGCCGCAGCGAGAGCGCTCGAGCCTCCTTCG
>NZ_JBHTLD010000467.1:0-769 GCF_042678745.1 Pontibacter rugosus
GAGCAGGAGCGCAGCGCCCGATGACCACGACCCCGACCGACGATCATGCGATCCGCGTTGCCCTCGTCGACGACCAAGCGCTCTTCCGTACCGGCATCCGGATGCTCATCGACTCGCAGCCCGACCTGCGGTTCGTCGGCGAGGCCGGCGACGGGGCCGAGGGGGTCGAGCTCGTCCGTCGGACCCGCCCCGACGTGGTGCTGATGGACGTCCGGATGCCCGTGATGGACGGCATCACGGCGACCGGCCACATCGTCGAGCAGTCCGGCACCGACGGCGCGAAGGTCCTCGTGCTGACGACGTTCGACTTCGACGAGGCCGCCGCCAAGGCCATCCGTGCCGGAGCGAGCGGGTTCGTGCTCAAGGACGCCGACCCCGAGTTCCTGCTCGCCGCGGTCCGCACCGTGCACGCCGGCACCGCGGTGTTCGCCGCCTCGGCGACCCGTGAGCTCCTGCGACGGTACGACGACTCGGTCGGACGCGCCGCTGCGGTGCCCGCGGCCTTCTCCGACCTCACCCCGCGTGAGCGCGAGATCTTCGACCTGGCCGCCCGCGGCTTCAGCAACAGCGAGATCGCCCAGCACGAGTACGTCAGCGAGGCGACCGTGAAGACGCACATCTCGCGGGTCCTGACGAAGCTCGAGCTCCGCGACCGGGTCCGTCTCGTCGTCTTCGCCCACGAACACGGGCTCGTCACCAAGGCCGACTGACGCCGGGTCATCCCGACGGATGACCCCTCCACAGACAACCGAGCCGAGCGGACGATCCA
>NZ_JBHTLD010000468.1:0-733 GCF_042678745.1 Pontibacter rugosus
GCGAGTTCAACGGCCAGTCCGACTCGGTGGCTACGCTGCGGGTTGGCACCGAAACCTACGAGCTGAGCAAGCGCTACGGGCTGCTGGCAGGCCCGCAAACGAGTAAGACCGGCCTGACGCTGGCCCGCCTGCCCACGATGGCGGGCCTTAGCTAACCCAAGTTGCGAGGTATAAATAAGGCCAAAAAAAGTCTGTTCGGCGTGAACAGACTAAGTTTGAAGTATTCGACCCCTTCAAGCCCTGCCGACCATGCGCGAACAGACCGTTGCAATGTACTGTGTTCTCGATGATTTGATTCGTTTTACCCGCCCCACCGGGACTCCGCCCCCGCCCTCGGGCCGCCGTCTGACCGATGCGCAGGTGCTGACCACAGCCCTGGTAGCCGCTCGCTTCTTCGGCGGCAATCTGGTGGTGGCCAAGCACTATATGGAACAGCATTGGGGGCAGAACCGCCTGGATAGGAGTGGCTTTACACGTCGGCTGCACGCGCTTACCGATACGCTGCACGCGCTCTTCGCCACGTTCGGCGACCTGCTTAAAGACCTGCACACCGAGGCCCGCTACGTCGTGGACTCGTTTCCGGTGGCCGTATGCCACAATACGCGCATTCCGCGCTGTAAGCTCTTGACGGGCAAGGCGTATCATGGGCGTTGCGCCAGCAAGCGCTGCTGGTTTCATGGCCTCAAAGTCCAGGTCGTGGCCACCAGCGACGGCGTACCCGTCGAGTTTCATA
>NZ_JBHTLD010000469.1:0-727 GCF_042678745.1 Pontibacter rugosus
ATGCTAAATGTTTACACATAATAAAAAGATAAACATCATGTTGATGGTAAACTTATTCTCATCAAAGAGCCAAAGGAAGTATAGGTTAGTTTACTTCCTTTGGCTCTTTATGTAAACGAGAACAGTAAGCACAAGTGATAGATGTGTACTATCGGTTACGTGAGATGTAACCTTTTACGGTTTACTTGTCTTTTACGAATCTGTAGGTGAATTTCCCTACTTTTGATGTCTTTTTCTTATCATCTGGTACATCAATTGGATAACCAGCATATGCTTGCTCATCTAACCAAACCATGGATGTGTCTGAAATGGCAAGTACGGTGTAATCAGTAGTTAAGCTTCCTCTTTTAAAGGTAATATAGTTCGGTTCGTCTTTTTTAGGCAAATCATACGTGTATGCTTCTTGGTTTGTACTGCCAGGAAGTGATATAAACATCTGATTACCTTTGAACTCAAAGTAAGACTGAACTTCTACTGAATCTGCATAAACAATAGTGTCGGCATCACCATAATACTCTCTTACAATAAATTTGTTTGTCCATTTTCCCTGCAGCTTCTGGCTTATTTCACCTTCAGGAATTGGAGTAGGAATTTCACCTTCATCGTCTTTATTACAGGCAGATAATAACAGAACTGGAAGGAAGAACAAGAGCAACTTTTTCATATAATAATGTTTAGTAGGATATAAGCTAGTATACTATAGGTAAAGTTAGTTTGTTTCAAAAAT
>NZ_JBHTLD010000470.1:0-751 GCF_042678745.1 Pontibacter rugosus
TTATTTGTATATAATAGACCTACACATACTAAGAAAACAGTAGCAGCATTACTAAAGAATAAATTTGCTTCTGATAGCGACCTATTCATTTACTCTGATGCTCCAAAAAAAAGTGAAGCAGAAAAGGATGTTTCTGAAGTAAGACAGTATATATCACAGATTCAAGGGTTCAAATCTGTTAAAGTTATTGAAAGAGAAAAGAACCTTGGCTTAGCAACCTCTATAATACAAGGAGTTACAGAAGTAGTTAATATATATGGAAGAGTAATTGTGCTAGAAGATGATCTGGTAACAGCACCTTCTTTTCTTTCCTATATGAATACAGCCTTAAAACTGTACCAGCAAGATGATGCTGTTATTTCTGTACACGGTTATGTTTATCCAGCTAACATCAATCTAGTTCAAAATACTTTTTTCCTTAAAGGTGCAGACTGTTGGGGTTGGGCAACATGGAAGAGAGGTTGGGATTTGTTTGAAACAGACGGCTCTAAACTGTTGCAGCAACTACATGCACAAGAGTTAACCACTGAGTTTGATTTTGACAACTCCTACCCTTATACACAAATGCTTATAGATCAAATTAATAAAAAGAATGATTCTTGGGCTATCAGATGGTATGCATCCGCTTTTTTAGAAAATAAATATACACTTTATCCTACCAAAACACTCGTAAAAAATATTGGGCTTGATATGAGCGGAACTCATTCAGGTATAGATGCGACTCTAAATGATAGCAGTTTATCTGCAGAAA
>NZ_JBHTLD010000471.1:0-751 GCF_042678745.1 Pontibacter rugosus
GCATATCAGTAAAGCAAGATACTTATTAAAAGAATCTTGGCCTTTAATGGTAAGCGGACTGGTTGTGATGGTATATATGAAAATTGATCAAATCATGATCAAAGAAATGATGAACACCACAGCTGTCGGCATCTACTCGGCAGCGATGCGTTTATCAGAAGCTTGGTACTTTGTACCTATGCTCATAAGCCAGTCTCTTTTCCCAGCAATTCTAAGTGCAAAAAAGTCCGATGAAGCCTTGTATAAACTAAGGTTACAAAGACTGCTAAATTTGATGATGTTTTTTTCTTTAGTGATTGCAATCATTTTCACTTTTCTATCAGATTGGATTATTAACTTTTTATACGGACCATCATTTGATGGAGCTGGAGATATCTTATCAATTCAAGTATGGGCTGGAGTTGCCGTATCATCAGGAGTAGTTAGTAGTAATTGGTTTTTGATAGAAGGTTTACAGAAGTATTCTATGTACCGAACTTCTGTAGGTGCTGTTATTAATGTAATTTTAAATTTAATTTTAATACCTCTATATGGCATTGCTGGTAGTGCAGTAGCTACTTTAATTTCACAGTTTGTGGCTTCTGTTTTACTTAATGCATTTTTTTCCAGTACCAGAGTTATATTCAAATTACAAACACGAGCCATCTTAGGTATTGGCTTACTGGGAAATCGCGAGCCTGTTTAACTTAAAATTCAACATATAAAAAGTTACACCTAGCCTACCCAGGCATCAAACGAAAATAAACTTTAT
>NZ_JBHTLD010000472.1:0-745 GCF_042678745.1 Pontibacter rugosus
ATTCACGCGGTAACTCCTCAGGGGTTTATCTTGAAACTAGTCCTCTTTGTTTTTGCCTACACCATCAATAAATGTATATAATCGCAACTTGAGTTAAGTAAAGAGTCTGCTAAATGCAGTAGGTCATGAACTCTAAATTTAAAGTTTGGCTGAGGGTAATGAAATTTACTCTAATAGTCTGCGAAGTGCTGGGAATAGTGACACCAATAATTCACGGTTAATTGTGTCACTTTTTTGTTTTAACCATTGCTGCATTTCAAGATATCCGAAATAGTGGTATGAGAGGAAAAGTGGGGTAACAGTAAGGTCAAGCGTTAAGTCCACTGAAAAGCATTTAGCGATCTCAGTAAGGTCCTCTCGAGATGGTGTTCTCGTACCGCTCAGCCATCTAGACACAGTACCTGGTTCTACTCCTAGCCTTTTGGCAACTATTTGCTTTCCACCGTGCCCTACGTTGCTAGCAATTAGATAATTTAGGTTCAATATTAACATCCTAGCATTTAAATCATGCAATGGATCCAAGAGCAGGAGATCTTCTTTACTCTTTCCTAGAGCTAAAGACACTCTACCTAATTCTTCCTCTGATATAACTTCTGAATCATTAAGAAGCACTTCGTTAGCTCTTCTATTGGAACATTTCAACCATTCACGAATATATTCTTCCCAATTAAGCTTTGGTAAACCCATATTCCAAAGCTCATACCTAACAACAAGGGAAAAATTAATCATGGTTAATTTTGATAAT
>NZ_JBHTLD010000473.1:0-741 GCF_042678745.1 Pontibacter rugosus
CTGACGGGCGTGCCCACCCCACCCCGACTGAGCGACCTCTCCGGCCCGCGCGACGCCGACACCGGCACGCTGCGCTCCCGGGGCCGGCGTTTCACCGAACTCCTCTCGATCGCCCGCCGACACCACCTGGTCCCCTTCCGCCGCCTCGACTTCTCGCACGACCCGGCGACCTCGGACCTGCGTCGCGACCAGGCCGAGCACCTGCGCCGGGCGCTCGAGGAAGCCGGTGGCGGGTTCGTGAAGATGGGCCAGCTGCTCTCCACGCGCGACGACCTGCTGCCCGAGGAGTGGACCGAGGGACTCGCGCACCTCCAGCGGAACGTCACGGCGGCGCCGGCGGAAGAGGTCCGTGCGCTCCTCGAGCAGGAGCTCGGTGCGCCGGTCGACCAGGTCTTCGCCACGTTCGACCCGGTGCCGGTGGCGGCGGCGTCGATCGCGCAGGTGCACCGCGCCCGGTTGCCCGACGGCACCGCGGTCGCCGTGAAGGTGCAGCGGCCGGGCATCGACGCCGCCGTGCGCCGCGACGTCGACATCGCCCTGCGGGTCGTCCGGTTCATGGCCAGGTGGTCGACCGAGGCGCGACAGGTCGGCGTGCAGGACATCGCCGGCCAGTACGCGGACGACCTGATCCGTCAGGTGGACTTCGTGTCCGAGCTGCGGAACCTCACTGCGCTGCGTGCGGCCCAGGCCCGCAGCGCGCGTCCGGACGAGGTCCGGTTCCCGGACCCCTACCCGGACCTG
>NZ_JBHTLD010000474.1:0-737 GCF_042678745.1 Pontibacter rugosus
TGCCGCACCTGCTCGCCCAGCCCTCGGCCACCCTGATGACCGTGACGTCCGGTCTCGCGTTCGTCCCGCTCACCGCGTCACCGACATACAGCGCGACGAAGGCCGGTGTGCACGCCTACACGCAGGCCCTGCGCCAGCAGCTCGTCGGGTCGTCGCTCGAGGTGCTCGAGCTCGCGCCGCCGGCCGTCATGACCGACCTGATGGGCGGCGCCGACTTCGGTGGGATGCCGCTCGACGCCTTCGCCGACGAGGTCATGGCGCTCATCGAGTCCGGTGCTGCACCGGAGATCCTGGTGCAGAACGTGCACCCGCTGCGCTTCGCCGAGCGGAACGGCAACCACCAGCAGATCCTCGAGATGATGGCGTCCCGCGAGCACTGACCCGGGTGCCTCGAATGGTGCGAGGTTCTGTGGTCGGTGCGAGCCACTTCGGCTCGCACGGACCACGGAACCTCGCACCATCGCGGTCAGCTGGTACGCAGGCGTCGCGCCAACTGAGCGCCCTCGACGTCGATCATCAGCGGGAGGCGTGCCCGGTCCACCACACCGAACGAAGGATCGACGGTCACGAAGCCGTCGACCTCCCAGTGCTCAGCCGTGGCAACATGCACGGCACCTGCAGCGGTCAGGCCGAACTCTTCCATCAGGCCGGGGACGTCATCGGCGACCGCGTCGACACTGGCCCAGTGCATCTGGGTCGAACTCAGCAGGTCCCGCCAGGCCGATTTGTGCTGACGT
>NZ_JBHTLD010000475.1:0-735 GCF_042678745.1 Pontibacter rugosus
ATATTCTTTCCTAAAGGTTAGCAAGGAATTTTCTGATCAACTTTGTAAGGTGTATGACCTGATGGAAGAGGAGTATCAAAGTCAAAATCATAGCCTACTGATCATAAAGTCTTTGTTAAAAGCCTTTCTACTGAATATTATCCGGGTTAAGGAGCATGAATTCACTATGCAGGATGTAAACCAGAAAAGGGTATTTGAGTTTATGCTTTTGTTAGAGGAGAATTACTTGCATATCAGAAACACAGACTTTTATGCCGATAAGATAGGAATCAGCACTAAACGCTTAAATCAGATATTGAAGGAAAAGCTACAAAAGACAGGGCTGCAATTAATTCATGATAGGGTAATTCTGGAGGCAAAACGACAGATTATACACAGTGATCATACACTTAAAGAAATAGCATATCTGCTTGATTTTAAGGAATATCCATACTTTAGCCGCTTTTTCAAACAACACACAGCTCTAACACCGGAACATTTTAAGAAACAGGCAAACAACCACATTGCTTTAAAGGCAAATACTTTGATATGATAAGGGAGACTTAGCAGGCTGAGTAATTGCAAGCACTTTTGAGGCTATTTTAGGAGTAGGCATTCAAATGTTTTTTGTCTATTCTAGCGATGCGCTGTAACACCTGAAAAGCTCTATGATGAAGCATTTTAAGATTACATGGAGAGTTAAATAGCCCTTGCTAAGTTCAGGAGGTGTGCATATTTCTTAAACATTTTTCTTTT
>NZ_JBHTLD010000476.1:0-734 GCF_042678745.1 Pontibacter rugosus
GAGCGCCGCGCTGAGGGCGGGCTTCAGGTTCGACTGGTCCGCCGTGGCGTGCAGGATGTTCGTCGGCATGAGCGAGAACAGGACGGACAGCAGCACGGCGGTGCCGAGCGTGCCACCGATCTGCCGGAAGAACGTGGCGGACGACGTCGCGACACCCATGTCCCGCGGCTGCACCGCGTTCTGCGAGGCCAGGGTGATGCTCTGCATGAGCTGGCCGAGCCCGAGACCGATCAGGAACATGCCGATCATCAGGAACCACAGCGGCTTGTCGATCGTCATGAACGTCAGGACGACGTAGCCGAGCGACACCAACGCCGTCCCGATGACCGGGAAGATCCGGTAGCGGCCGGTACGGGCCACGATCTGACCCGATGCGATCGAGGCGATCATCAGGCCACCGATCATCGGCAGCGTGGCGAACCCGGACTCCGTCGGCGTCAGACCGGTGACGATCTGCAGGTAGAGCGGGATGGTGAGCATCGCACCGAACATCGCGAAGCCGACCAGGAAGCCCAGGACGGTCGCCATCGAGAACGTGCCCGAGCGGAACAGCTTGAGCGGGATGATCGCCGCGTCGCCCATCTTCGACTCGATGAGCAGCAGACCGATCAGCCCGACGACACCGACGACGTAGCAGGCGACGGCGGCGGGGGAGCCCCAGCCCCAGATGCGGCCCTGTTCGGCGACGAGCAGGAGCGGCACGAGGGTGACGATGACGGCGGTCGCGCCCCACC
>NZ_JBHTLD010000477.1:0-731 GCF_042678745.1 Pontibacter rugosus
ATTCACGCGGTAACTCCTCAGGGGTTTATCTTGAAACTAGTCCTCTTTGTTTTTGCCTACACCATCAATAAATGTATATAATCGCAACTTGAGTTACATAGTATAAATAACGTAGTGCTAAAGAAGCAAATTATAACTGTTTTCTCATTAATAGTACTCCCACCAGAAAAACACGGTGTATAATTCACAAAATACCGGAGAAATCAAAACTGTAACACAAGATTGTCAGATAGTCTTACTGCCCCTGGGCAACATCCATACAGAAATAGTATACATCTTCAGAAGACACCAAACTACAAGAGCAACATAAGCTCTGCGCCTGATTTGAAGTTTATTGGACCATATAAGCCATATAGACTTTCCACCTAACACCACTGACCAGGTACAGGATCAGGAAATTACGACGTTTCTTAGGAGGTGGAGAAGAGACAGTTCTGCCCAACTGGCAAAGTCATTGATTACTTGAGGGTGTTTTATTTTATACTTATATGAGCCTGAAAATAAAACCCTAATAATTAAAATTGGTAACTTGTAGAGCTCACGAACTTAGGTTTATGTTCTTATAGAGCATGAACCTTTCCTTGTTGAGTATACTTGACATAATCATTGAGTGGGGTGGCGTAGCAATAGGAGCGGCCCTACCAGAAATCCTATAACGCAACATGCCTAGGGCGGCAGAGTTTTATGACCTGGGTCTAACCACAGATTCTGCCGCCTTGCTTAAAATTAAT
>NZ_JBHTLD010000478.1:0-726 GCF_042678745.1 Pontibacter rugosus
TTGGGCAGATCCGTTCTACAGCGCTTAGTAATGTCCTGATTGTAGTAGTACGCTACTTTGTTAGAGCTAAATATATTGACGAAACTTTAAATGCCGTCTTAGCACAAACTTTCAAAAACTGGGAGTGTTTAGTTATTGATGATGGGTCTACTGATGATACACATGAGGTGGTAAAGAAGCATTTAATTAAAGATACTAGATTTAGATATATAGTTAGAGATAAGAATAGATCTAAAGGGGCATGTACTTGTAGGAATATTGGGTTAGAGCTTGCTCAAGGCAAGTATATTCAGTTTTTAGATTCAGATGATTTAATTTCAAGTAACAAATTTGAAGAACAGGTACGTATTTTAGAGAACACTACTCCCGACGCTATTGCAACTTGTAAGTGGGGCTCTTTTACTAAATCTACTAAAGCCCCAATAGTAAAACCATTCAGGCCTACTTACTTTAGCACAGGAAATACTTTGGAACTTTTGAAAGTATATGGCAAGTACCACACATATCTACCTTCACATGCTTTTCTAGTAGCAAAAGAAGTAATAAATAAAGCAGGAGGGTGGAATGAGAAACTGACAAACAATCAGGATGGAGAGTTTTTTACACGTGTGCTACTTAAATGCTCAAAAATTATTTTTGTGCCAAGTGCCGAAGTTTATTATAGAAAGGGTGCTGATAACAGAGTAAGTTCTCTAATTAATGAGGATAAGGTAAAGAGTCTAATAA
>NZ_JBHTLD010000479.1:0-681 GCF_042678745.1 Pontibacter rugosus
AGCAGGTAGAGCCAGTAGTGCGGGTTGGCGACGGCCGATCCGGTGCGGGTCCACCAGTTCTGCTGCCAGCGGGGCGTCCAGTCCACCGGGCGGATCGGGCGTCGGTCGGCCCAGCTGATGCGCAGCTTCTCGAACTGGCCGAGCCACCGCGCCACGAACAGCGCGATGAAGAACATGAGCAGGACGAACGGGTTGAACAGGTCGCGGAAGCCGCCGCCGAAGACCGCCGCCGGGAACGCGAAGTACAGCGTGCAGAGCAGTACGGCGGTGAGCGCCATGTAGCCGAAGTCCCGCGGCAGGCGCTTCCACGCGTCACGGTAGAACTGTCCAGCGGTCATGCCGGACCCACGACCCGAACCGGGGCCGCCGACCGGGCCGGACCCGACGCGCGGGGTGGCGCTCCACGACGCCGGCGGGGACTGCCGGGCACCCTGAGTGTCCCCGGTGTCGTGCTGGTGCTGGTGCTGGCGCGGGTACTGGGGCATCGGCTTGGTGGCTCCAGGGGGCACGGACTCGCCCAGTGGGACGGTCTGGGCCTGGTCGGGCGAAGGCGTGACGTCGTCCAGCGGGACGGTTCGCGCCTGGTCGAGGCGGTCGGTGTCGGTCATGCATCCAGCCTCGCGATCGCGGAGCCGTTCCCCCATCCTGCCCTCTCCCCACCCCGGGTGGGGTTATCCCCCC
>NZ_JBHTLD010000480.1:0-724 GCF_042678745.1 Pontibacter rugosus
GGACGGCGTTCTACGCCGACGGACGTGGCGGTGGACACATCCGCCTGTCGTTCTGCTACCCGACGCCGGAGCAGATCCGCGTCGGCGTCAAGCGGTTGGCGAACGTCGTCAACGACGAGCTCGAACTCATCGAGACCTTCGGGCCGACCACGCGCCCCAACACGGTGGTCCGAGCGACGTCATCCGTCAGCGCGCCGCCGCCGAACATCTCCTGATCAGCACTTTTGCGCGACGCTGATCGCACAGCACCGCAGTTCCACACCGGAGGACCCCGCATGGCCGAGCTCACCCGTCGTCACGTCGTCGTCGTCGCCGGAGGCATCTCGCACGAGCGGGACGTCTCCCTGCGATCCGGTCGGCGGGTCGCCGACTCACTGACCGGCTACGGCTGGCAGGTCGATCTCCGCGACGCCGACGCACTCCTGTTGCCCGCCCTCGCGGAGTCCCGCCCGGACGTCGTGTGGCCGGCACTGCACGGCGCCTCCGGTGAAGACGGGGCCCTGCGGGGCATCCTGGAGGCCGTGGACATCCCGTTCGTCGGCTCGCGTTCGACCTCGGCTCGGCTGGCATGGGACAAGCCCACGGCGTCCGCACTGGTCGCCCGCGCCGGCGTCCGGACCCCTCGTTCGGTGACGCTGTCCCACGACGTCTTCCGTGAGCTCGGCGCTGTCGGCGTCCTCGAGTCGATCGCCACCGAGCACCCGGTGCCACTCGCCGTGAAGCC
>NZ_JBHTLD010000481.1:0-712 GCF_042678745.1 Pontibacter rugosus
GTAGAGCATTAATTTAATGCTGACCTATGTTATATCTAAAATGAAAACAAACATTAAAAATTGCTTCTTTGCTGCAGCTTTTACACTCATAAGTACAGGAGCCATTGCACAGGTATCACAGGGTACTGTTGTAGTATCAGGATTAATAGGAGCTTCTACCAATGATGTTGTACTTGAGACTACACACGGTAACTATTCCAGAGAAGAAAGTAAAGGTTTTAGTCTAAGTTTGAGACCTACTTTAGGTTACATGCTACATGACAACCTGGAGCTTGGTATAGGTTTAAGCTATTCCCACTCAAGGAGCAAGGACAAAGATTTTTTAAGAGCAGAGGGAACTAACAATTATACTGATCGAAGCTTTGGACTAAGTCTGGATCCGTATTTAAAAAAATATGTAATGTTATCAGACAAATTTGCTTTTACCGGACAGCTATCAGCAGGTTATGGAATAGCGAAAACTACAAGGATTTTTGATTCTCAAGAAGAAACAAGCTATACTAAACATTATGGATTTAAATCTTCCTTATCTCCAGGCTTTACCTTTTTTCCTATTGAGAAAATAGGCTTAAGCGCAAATATTGGGGGTATTGCTTATAATTGGTCTACCTCTAAGCCGCAGAACAATGACGCTCAAAAAACAACTTCTTCATCTTTCACCTTCAGCATAGAAGATGTCATCTTCTTTGGCTTTAGCTACTATTTCAACCGC
>NZ_JBHTLD010000482.1:0-681 GCF_042678745.1 Pontibacter rugosus
GACCGTTCCGGGGTCCTCCGGGGATTCTTGGGCGATTGCCAAGCGGCTCGGGCATGCTCGTGCGCATGTCGATCGCGAACTCGTGGGACCCGTCCGGTGGCCGTGCAATCCCGGAGGACCAGGTCCGTCAGGACGGGCTCGAACTCGACGAGGACCCGGCGATGCTCGGGATCTCGTTCGACGTCGTGGGTGGTGCCTCCGCCGATCCCGCCGGGGTGTCCCCGGTCGACGTGAACGTTCCGACGCCGAGGTCTGCTGGTTCCGCCTCCGACGACTAGCGCGGCTTCGGTCGGATCGGCCGTGCGTCACTGTCTGACCGGTAGTATTCCGGAATGGTACCGACGGCCTCCGTGGACGAGTCCGAGCCCGGAGACGAACGTGACCCCGGCGCGTACATCCTCGGGGCGGTGACAGTCGCCGACCGCGATGCTGAGCGGTTCCGGGACTCGCTCTGCGCCATCAAGCCACGATCGGCGCGGAAGCTGCACTGGTCCGAGAGCGACGCCCGGCACCGCACCGGGATCGTCGGGATGCTGTGCGACCATCCGTTCGAAGCCATCGGGATCGTGAGCGTGACTGACCGATCCGTCCGGAGCGAGCGCCGTCGCCGTCTTGCTCTTGAGCACTTGATCCTCGAACTCCGCGCGGGCGGTGTCGACCGAGTCGTCCTCGAATCTCGCG
>NZ_JBHTLD010000483.1:0-692 GCF_042678745.1 Pontibacter rugosus
ATCGCGCGCCACGTGGCCGAGGCCACCGCCGCCGACGCGTCGCTGCAGGCCCGGGTCGTGGCCGTCGCGGACGTCACGGCGGCGGGCCGCCAGCGCGGACTCGACGAGTACCCGGATGCCCTGGTGGTCGAACACCACCTGGACCTCACCGGCCACGTCGACGCCGCCATCGTCACCACGCCGGACTGGACCCACGCCGAGATCGCGATCGACCTGCTCCGCGCGGGCATCGCCGTCTACCTCGAGAAGCCGCTCGCCATCACGGTCGAGGACGCCGACGCGGTCCTGAACACCGCGGCCCGGACCGGCACCCCGCTGTACGTCGGACACAACTTCCGGCACGCCGCCGTCGTCCGCCTGATGCGCGAGATCATCGGCCGTGGCGTGATCGGCCAGGTCAAGGGCGTCTGGTGCCGGGACTTCGTCGGCAACGGCGGTGACTACTACTTCAAGGACTGGCACGCCGACCGCAGCAAGGTGAACTCGCTCCTGCTGCAGAAGGCGAGCCACGACCTCGACGTCATCCACGCGCTCGGCGGGGGCGACACCGCCCGGGTCGTCGGGATGGGCTCGCTGTCGGTCTACGGCGACGTCACCGACCGCCGCGACCGCAGCGGTGAACTGATGGGGGACTGGTTCTCCCACGACAACTGGCCGCCGCTCGCCCAGACCGGGCTGAACCCCGTCGTCGA
>NZ_JBHTLD010000484.1:0-690 GCF_042678745.1 Pontibacter rugosus
TATATGAAAACCAATTATAGGAACTTTTGCTGAAATCGCTAACATATTTAGACGCATACATCAACCCTTCTGCAAGAAGCTTACTCCTAAAATGCGCATATACCAGGATAAATTTATTATAAAGCTGGTCAAATCTATAGACATTTGCTTTATTATCTTCAAACCATAATTGAGATTGTTTTGTCATTGATATTATGGCATCGAACTCTCCTACTAACTCATAATAATATATGGACACCTTGTAATATGCATCAAAAGATGTAAAGGTTAGACACTTCTCCCAAGTATCCTTTAATTGTTGGATCATGTTTGGTAAGCTTTGAAGATAATGCTGCCTTTTACGAACTGTCTGTTTCAAATAAACTTTAACAGTTTGGTATATTATAAGAGAATTTCTTTCAAGTGCTTGTTTTTCATTCCAATTTCTTAACTGTGCTACTGTTGCATTGAATTCACGCAAATTACCTAATTCAGAGTAACAAGATATTTTAAGTTCAAGTGCTTCGACAGTGAAATTAACAAAGTCATAGTTTAATGAAATAGACAAAACTTTATGTGTAAGACTAAGTACTAGATCAAATTCATAGTGTCTTGTTAAAATTTGAGCCTGATGTAGATACATTTGACACTCTTGTTCTTTAGTGATGAATTCATTTAGGCCTAGTTTATTTGAGTCCAAAAAAAGTAAGT
>NZ_JBHTLD010000485.1:0-687 GCF_042678745.1 Pontibacter rugosus
GTAATTTTCTTGCTTACTGTTTTCATGAGCCAAGCTCAAACAAAAAGCTTTTTGGACCTGCCATATTTAGAAGTTGCAGGCAGCGCAGACACCTTAGTAACACCTGATGAAATCTATATTAAAATTCTTATCTCCGAGAAGGATACCAAAGACAAATCTTCTGTTGAAGAGCAGGAAGCCAAAATGGTAAATGCTTTAAAGAACCTAGGCATACCTATCGAGAAAGATTTAACCACAAGTGACATGATTAGCAACTTCAGAAACCATTTGCTGAAGAGTAAAGATGTGTTAAAATCTAAGCAGTATATCTTAAAAGTGAGTGATGCAGGCACAGCAAGCAAAGTTTTTATTAGTTTGGAAAATCTGGAAATTTCTAACACTTCCATAGATAGAGTTGACCATTCAAATCTGGAAGAAATTAAGAATATAATGCGGACGAAGGCAGTGGGAAATGCAAGAGCCAGAGCTGTTGCATTAACAAGCCCATTAAAGCAAACCATTGGCCCAGCTATTCATATTATAGATAATGAAGCATACAATGTTGGTCCACAACTTCAAGGTAGAGTTGCGGGGGTTGTTATTAGAGGAGCTTCAGTAGGCAAGCTTAAAGAAGAGTCTCCCAAAATAGAATTTGAAAAGATTAATGTTTCAACTAATATAAATGTGAAATTTACCCTTAAATAAAAG
>NZ_JBHTLD010000486.1:0-686 GCF_042678745.1 Pontibacter rugosus
GCGCGCACCGGGTCCGGCACGTGCTCGTCGACCTGGGCCATGAGGTCCTGGACCGACTTGACCCACTTCTCGTCGCCCTCGAGCGCCTTGAGCGCCGAGACCTGCACGACGGGGGCGTCCTCGTCGAACTGCTGCGAGCCGAGGAGCTCGCGGACCTCGAGCTCGACGAGCTCCAGGATCTCCTCGTCGTCCACCATGTCGGACTTGTTCAGTGCGACGACGATGTAGGGGACGCCGACCTGGCGGGCGAGCAGGACGTGCTCACGCGTCTGGGGCATCGGGCCGTCGGTGGCGGCGACCACGAGGATCGCGCCGTCCATCTGTGCCGCACCCGTGATCATGTTCTTCACGTAGTCGGCGTGACCGGGGGCGTCGACGTGCGCGTAGTGACGCTTCTCGGTCTGGTACTCGACGTGCGAGATGTTGATCGTGATGCCGCGCTGGCGCTCCTCGGGAGCGTTGTCGATCTGCGCGAAGTCGCGGGCCTCGTTGAGGTCCGGGTACTGGTCGTGCAGAACCTTGGTGATTGCCGCCGTGAGCGTGGTCTTGCCGTGGTCGACGTGACCGATGGTTCCGATGTTGACGTGCGGCTTGGTGCGCTCGAACTTGGCCTTGGCCACTGTGGGTCCTCCTCAGGACTCGGAAGCGTCACCCCCGGCCGGCCCTGGATGGGCTCGGAACCGGAG
>NZ_JBHTLD010000487.1:0-685 GCF_042678745.1 Pontibacter rugosus
TGATTGTGGACCAAGCAATACCAAAGTCATGCGGCGTGCGCAGTACCAACGCTGGAAAAAATCGCGTAGCTGTTGTTGCAATGAATTGTTCGGTTGATCTTTTAAGGTACTAAGATTTCCTACAGAAAATTTGCTGAACGGATGTTTGGGGTTCGAAGTGGCTTTGTGAACTTGATATAACCGCCGTAGTTCATCTTGGCGCTTTAATTGGAACTCTGATTCAATTGACTGTAATTCTTTCTCAATCCACTTTTGAGCAAACAGCGGCTCGTGAAAAAAACGCATGAATCGATCGAGTGCTTGGTCAAAATAATTCGCATCAACCGTAAAATAATAGTTACTGAATTCAGTGCCTGTCCATGCGTTGTGGTTGCCGCCATGAGCACTAATAAAACTTTGGTAGCTAGTGGCATCTGGGTACTTCTTGGTACCCAAGAACAACATGTGCTCGAGGAAATGGGCTAACCCTTGTGCATGATGCGGATCATGAAAGTGACCAGCAGCAACAGCGAGGGCTGCGCTGGCTTGTCGCGCTTCAGCTTCATGCACAAGAACACAGCGCATGCCATTATCGAGCTCGACAATACGATAGTTGCGTTGATCGGTCGGGCTTTTGGTGATGTCTTGATCATCGAGTATTACCCGAGCCGACAATGTGACTCCTGAGCTTTCAGTCGCCATCATG
>NZ_JBHTLD010000488.1:0-679 GCF_042678745.1 Pontibacter rugosus
GCCGATCCTGTCGGGCGTCCTGATCCACGCCGATGGCGATCGCCTGACACTCTCGTCGTTCGACTACGAGGTCTCGGCGCAGACGTCGATCTCGGCGCAGATCGACGAACCGGGCACCGTCCTGGTCTCCGGCCGGCTGCTGAACGACATCGCGAGCCGGCTGCCGGACGCCCCTGTGTCGTTCACCACCGAGGACGCGAAGATCTCGGTCACCTGCGGTTCGGCACACTTCACGCTGCTGTCCATGCCGGTCGAGGAGTACCCGACGCTGCCGGAGATCGGTCCGCAGACGGGTGTCATCCCGGGCGACGCGTTCTCCGAAGCCGTGTCCCAGGTCGCCGTCGCCGCCAGCCGTGACGACGTCACCCCGGTGATCACGGGCGTGCAGCTCGAGGTCGGCGACAACGACCTGTCCCTCATCGCGACCGACCGCTACCGCGTTGCCGTCCGCACGATCGCGTGGGACTCCGGCCGAGTCGGCTCGGACCCCCTGCACGCGCTGGTCCCGGCCCGCACCCTGCAAGAGGTCGGCCGCACGTTCGGTTCGGCGTCCACGGTGTCGGTGTCGATCAGCGGCAACTCGGACCGCGAGCTCATCGCCTTCCACGCGGACGACAAGACCGTGACGTCGCTGCTCATCAAGGGCAACTACCCGCCGGTCCGCCGGCTCTTCCCCGAG
>NZ_JBHTLD010000489.1:0-674 GCF_042678745.1 Pontibacter rugosus
TGCTCGTCGACACCGGCCTCGCCGAGCGGTTCCTGCCGGAGCTGCCCGAGATGCGGCTCGAGGTCGACGAGCACCACCACCACAAGGACGTCTACGAGCACTCGCTCACCGTGCTCGAGCAGGCCATCGGGTACGAGGCCGAACGGCACGCCGGCGATCCCCCGGACACCGTGCTCCGGCTCGCGGCGCTGCTGCACGACATCGGCAAGCCCGCGACGCGCAAGCTCGAGCCCGGCGGCGCCGTGAGCTTCCACCACCACGACCTGGTCGGCTCGAAGATGGCGAAGAAGCGACTCCGTGCGCTCCGCTTCGACAACGACACCATCGCCGCGGTGTCCCGGCTGATCGAGCTGCACCTGCGCTTCTTCGGGTACACCGAGGGCGCCTGGACCGACTCGGCCGTCCGCCGCTACGTCCGCGACGCCGGGGACCAGCTCGAGCGACTGCACGAGCTCACCCGCTCGGACGTGACCACGCGCAACCGCCGCAAGGCCGATCGGTTGGCGTTCGCGTACGACGACCTGGAGGAACGCATCCGGGTGCTGTCGGAACAAGAGGAACTCGAGTCGATCCGTCCGGACCTGACCGGCGACGACATCATGCGCATCCTCGACATCCCGCCGGGGCGTGCCGTGGGCGAGGCCTACCGGTTCCTGCTCGAGGCGCGGATGGAC
>NZ_JBHTLD010000490.1:0-669 GCF_042678745.1 Pontibacter rugosus
AACGACAAACATAGCATTAAGTTATATATATACTAATGAATTCTACTATACTGCCTGCCTATAGGCTTGGAAAGCAAACAGCAGGCACTATCCCTTACTTTAGGTCAGAAATCATGCGTACAATCTCATCTCTGGTCTTACCCAACTTGGTTTGCAGGCGTTCCAGCAAATCAGACTCGCCACCTTCTTTGTAGTCAAGGTCTTCATCAGTTAAGTCATCGTAGTTGCGGCGCAACTGCGATTTAACATCGCTCCAGGAGCCGTGCATTACTAAATCAAACTCGTCGTCGCTACTGTTATCATCTTTAGCATACTTAGATTTCAGGGTTGCAGTCCAACGCTTTATGCTGCCATTTACATCATCGCTTGCCTTGTTAAGCTGGCGCATAAGTTCATCTCTTGAGTCACGGCCATTCTTTGGGGCAAGCAGTAAAGCTGCTGCTACGCCTGCACCTATGCCTGCCAGGGTTGCCAGTAAAATCTTGTTACTGTCCTTGTCCACGTTTTGCATCATCGTAGGGTTTATTTCGGGTTTATGTTTATCAATTGTATAAGAGAAACTAATAGCGCCTGCTCTCTTTAATTTATATAAATTTGCGCTTCAAGATACATACGGCGGCTACTCTTACAAGTTAGCATCTTGCCCTATATATATTCGTATAACAAGTC
>NZ_JBHTLD010000491.1:0-669 GCF_042678745.1 Pontibacter rugosus
CTCTGACATTTTATTATTTTGAAGTTATCAGTACTTGCAAAGCCACTTAAAAGTGAGGGTTTTAAGAAATATGCACGAAATACTGGATGGTTGTTTGCAGAGCAAATTCTCCGCATATTATCAGGCATTCTAGTTGGCGTATGGACTGCAAGATATCTTGGTCCGGAATCTTTCGGTATATATAGTTATGCTATATCTTTTGTTGCTTTGTTCGGAGTGATTGCTAATTTAGGACTTCAAAGTATCACAGTTCGTGAGTTATTGAATTTTCCTGATCAGCAAAAGTCAATATTAGGAACAGCATTTTATTTGCAAATAATAGGTGCTCTATTTACAGTACTTCTTATTTGTGCTGTGCTTCCCTTCACTTCTAACAATGATCAAACCAACATCTATATACTTATTATAGCGAGTGGTTTATTTTTTCAAGCTTTCCAGGTAATTGACTCCTACTTCCAATCACAGGTTCTTGCGAAGTATATTTCTATCTGTCGCTTAGTGCAATTGTTTATTTCAGCTGTGTTAAAAGTTGCTTTTGTTTTGGCTGAAGCTGATTTGATTTATTTTGTTCTAATCATACTTATTGATAATTTAACGCTAGCACTTACCTTATCATTTGCATACTGGAAAAAAGGAAATCATACCTTCTACAAATCCTGGCATATCAGT
>NZ_JBHTLD010000492.1:0-669 GCF_042678745.1 Pontibacter rugosus
CTTGGGGATCTTCGCCCCGACGGCCTGGAACTTCGCGGGCTCCTTGAGGAACTCCTTGATCTCGTGGAGTTCCTCGATCGCCTCGTCGGCACCCGCGACGTCGGCGAACGACACCTGCGGGTTCTCCTTGTTGTTGATCTTGGCCTTCGACTTGCCGAACTGCATCACCTTCGAGCCGCCGCCCTGGGCGCTCGAGAGCAGGAACCAGAACAGGGCACCGATGATCAGGAACGGCAGCAGGATGCCGAGCAGCGACAGGAACCAGTTGCCCTGCTGCACGGTGTCGTTGTAGCCCTTGGGCAGGTTGGAGTCGTTCACCGCCTGGATGACCTCTTCGCCGCGGGGCGTGGAGTAGTAGAACTGCTCCTGCTTGTCGCCGTCCTTGAGGACGAGGTCGACCCGCTGCTCCGTGGAGTTGACGGTCACGGACGAGACCTTGTCGTCGGCGAGCTGCTCGAGACCCTTCTGGGTGTTGATCTCTTGCGTGCTGCCCTGGCTGATGACGCTCCAGCCGATGAAGATGCCCGCCAGCGCGATCAGCACGTAGAGGTACGGGCCGCGGAAGATGCGCTTGAAGTTCATGTGATCCGGGCGCGAGTGCCCGACACCTTTCTCTGCCGAAGTTGCGTGCAGGTCAGCATACGGCCGCGATTCTGTGGCGAGAATGGG
>NZ_JBHTLD010000493.1:0-665 GCF_042678745.1 Pontibacter rugosus
GTTTTTTACCAAAATGCAATAAGCGCAGAGGCAACAGAATTACTTCATTTACCTGATAATATTAAAGAAAAAGAAAAGAAAATTGAATGGGGTTTGTACCTAAAACTAATAAAAGACCCCAATGCTATATTGGATTATAATACCATCATTCCTTTTGAGGATTTGCTGGAACTGAATTCCTTAATAAAAGACAGTCGTTTAGTCTGGCATGACAGACAGCTTTTCGATATGATTGCTAGTAATTGCAACGCAAATGAATGGTTTGATATTTCAAATTATTGTCCATTAGACGTTCTTAAAACCAATTTGAAAAAATACAAATCGGAACTGGATTGGACTTCCTTATCATTAAGAATCGACGATGATTTTTTAATTCAAAATGCAACCAATTATCCTTGGAACTTTGAGGCAATCTCCGCAAAGGAAAACATTAGCATAGAAGTTATTAAGACCTTGCTACTTGTTCCGGAATTAAAAGATCAGGAATGGGATTGGGAAACAATTATGCCCCAATTAGAATTTGATTTTATTAAATCAAACATTGACAACATTGAATTTGATTTATTAGAGCTGACCAAATCAAATAATGATGATGTTCTGTCATTGATTTCTAATTATCCATCAAAAAGATGGAATTGGACATATATATCTTCCGAACATGACTT
>NZ_JBHTLD010000494.1:0-659 GCF_042678745.1 Pontibacter rugosus
AGGTCTTGCCGCACGCCTACGGTTCGTGGGTCGGCGGCGAGGCCGCGCGGCTGACGTGGGCGTCCCGGTACGCCCGGGTGCCGGAGGTGCTCGACCACGGCACCGACGAGGACGGCGTCTGGCTGCACACCCGCGCGGTGCCCGGCTGGAGCGCCGTCGACCCGCGTTGGCACGACGAACCCCGGACGGCGGTGGTCGCGGTGGGCGAGGGGCTGCGCGCGCTGCACGACGCCCTGCCGGTCGACGACTGCCCGTTCATGTGGTCCACGGCGGACCGGCTCGATCGCGCGCGTGCGGTCGACACCGACGCCGACCGCGGGCCGGGCGCGCTCGGTCCGGAGCCGCCGACCGACCGGATCGTCGTCTGTCACGGCGACCCGTGCACGCCGAACACGCTCATCGGTGCGGACCGGCGGTGGAGCGGGCACGTCGACCTGGACGCGATGGGGGTCGCGGACCGCTGGGCCGACATCGCGGTGGCGACGATGGCGCTCGGCTGGAACTACGGACCCGGGTGGGAGCCGCTGTTCCACCGGGCGTACGGGCTGCCGGACGACCCGGAGCGCACCGCGTGGTACCGGGCGCTGTGGAACACCGACGTGGACGACGTGGGGCCTGCGGCGGGCTGATCCGGAGCAGTCGTGGTGCTCGATCCGATC
>NZ_JBHTLD010000495.1:0-659 GCF_042678745.1 Pontibacter rugosus
GATGAGCAGGCGGCGCTCGACCGGCTTGATGCGGTCGTGCAGCGTCGACTCGCTGTCGCCCGGCAGTACCGGGATGCGCTCCTGGGCCAGGATCGGCCCCGTGTCGACGCCGTCGTCGACCGCGATGACGCTCGCGCCGGTCTCGGTCACGCCGGCGGCGAGTGCGTCCCGCACGCCGTGGGCGCCGGGGAACTCGGGCAGGTACGCCGGGTGGGTGTTGATGATCCCCGGTGCGAACTCGGACACCACGGCCGGGGGCAGCAGGCGCATCAGGCCGGAGAGCACGAGCAGGTCGGGCGACCACGGACGGATCTGCTCCGCCAGGGCCTGACCCCACTCGGCGCGGGAGTCGTAGCGGGTGAACGGGACCGTGAAGGTCGGGATCGAGAACTCCTCGCCCAGCCCGAGCCCCTCGGCGTCGCGGTCGGCACCGATGGCGACGACACGGGCGGGGTACTCGGCGTCGAAGGTCGCTTCGAGCAGGGCTCGGAGGTTCGACCCGGTACCGGAGATCAGGACGACCAGTTCGAGCACGGCACCAACCCTACCGGGAGGCACGGCGTCAGCGGGCGCGGTTACCGGTCGTCCTTCGGCTGTCGCCACCAGGGCAGTTCGTCCTCGGGGATCTGGTCGGTGACGTCCCACTTCGCCGGGCGGGG
>NZ_JBHTLD010000496.1:0-659 GCF_042678745.1 Pontibacter rugosus
CGATCTGGGCCGCGCCGCGGAAGGCGAGCATGCCCGCCAGCGTCACGATGAACGCCGGGATCCCGAAGTAGGCGATCCAGAAGCCCTGCCAGGCACCGACGAGGGCACCGACGACCAGGCAGAGCACGACCGCGATGGGCCACGGGATGTTCCACTGCGTGATCATCACGCCGGCCATGGCACCGGTGAAGGCGACCACCGAACCGACCGACAGGTCGATGTGCCCGGCGATGATGACCATCACCATGCCGATGGCCAGGATGAGGATGTAGCTGTTCTGGACGATCAGGTTCGAGACGTTGATCGGGGCCAGCGTGATGCCGTTCGTGGTCACCTGGAAGAAGATGACGATGACGATCAGCGCGATGAACAGGCCGATCTGTCGGAGCTGCCCGGTGAGGTAGCCGACGGCGGACTTAAGCGCGTTCATTGACAGGGGTCTCCCGTTCCTGGGTCATGTACTGCATGAGGACCTCGGGCGTCGCCTCGGAGCGCGGGACGTCGGCCGTGATGGTGCCCTCGGAGAGCGTGTAGATGCGGTCGCAGATGCCGAGGAGCTCGGGAAGCTCCGACGAGATCACGAGCACGGCCTTCCCCTCTGCGACCAGGCGATTGATGATCGTGTAGATCTCATACTTCGCGCCGACGTCGATGCCGCG
>NZ_JBHTLD010000497.1:0-653 GCF_042678745.1 Pontibacter rugosus
CGATCTGCCGACCGAGCCACTCCTGCTCCGGCTCCGCGTCGCCGCGCCGGGTCGTCAGGCGGAGCCGTTCGACGAGTGCGTGCGCCGACTGCTCCGGCGAGCGTCCGGTGGGGCTGCGCCGGCCGGGAGGCCCGTGGTGCGCCTCGGGACGGGCTGCGGTCGTCAGGACGGCCGGGTAGCGCTGGTCCTCGAGCGCGTTGTGCACGACGTGCGGCGGGTAGCGCGTGGTCAGCGTCGTCAGGTCGGGCCGGTCCCAGGCGAGCTGCCGGAGTTCGGCGTCCACCCCGATCAGGTCGAGCTGGTCGGGGGTGCCTCGGACCTCGGTGCCGACACCGCCGGGTCCCCGGTCGACGACGATGCTGCCGTCGCGTCCGGCGACCTGGTCGATCAGGTAGGCCAGGGGCTGCGGGATGCCGGTGGCCGACAGTCGCCCGAGCAGCGCCAGCAGGTCGTCGCGGGAGTGTCCGGCCCGGAACGCCGTGCGCAGGGTGTCCTCGGAGATGCGGTACCGCGCCGCGAGCCCCGGTGCCTCGAGCACGGCGACCGTGCGCAGGGCGTCGTCGTCCACCGGTGCGAGGGGCCCCGGCGCGATGACGGTGAGGTCGTGCTGCAGGTAGACCCGTTCGACGGTGCCCGGCAGGTCGTCGGCGGCC
>NZ_JBHTLD010000498.1:0-652 GCF_042678745.1 Pontibacter rugosus
GTTTGTAATTTTCAAAATCTGAGATATCTGAATACAAATAAGACGTATTGATTGCAAAAGGGTTTTCTGATACTTTTTCAATTCTTGCCCAATTTGATTGCATATTTCCTGTGCTATAATAGCAAATATCAGCCATTTTCAATAACACCTCTTTCAAATCAAATTTAAAAAATACTGGTAATGGACACTTAGGTAAACCTAAATTTCGTGCTTGGGGATAAAACGTTTTCCATTTACTACAATGTATCCAGTCACCATCCCAATATTTCCAAGATTTCAAAAATCCAGAAGAAGAGTCATGTCCTAAACATTCATTATAGAATTGTGTAGGAGTTTTGGGACGGAAATAAAAGCGAGCGTAGTCATGTGCTGTACCTCTTCTAGCGACAAGGTTTCCGGCTGCGTTTGCAAACTTACCTTCGGCTTTATTCCTGCTTAATATTTTTCTATCTTTGATAATATCAATTGCATTGAACAAATGAGTAAAATGATAAATAGCGGGTGCTCCATCAAACTGTCCTAAAAACTCAACAATTTTAAATTCTTCTCTATATTTACCTAATATGTATTCTAATTTCTCAATGATTTGAGGATTTGTTCTTAATAATTGCCAATCCCACTTGTTGCGATACTTTTCAATCAAATCATTAGT
>NZ_JBHTLD010000499.1:0-593 GCF_042678745.1 Pontibacter rugosus
GTTCTATCTCTATTGTGGTCAATATCAAAATTATGCTGTCTATAATCTAGAACAGGAATAAAAAAACCTAATACATTGAGATCGTTTGTTGATTGTAAGGAACTTGAAAAGCTAGTATGCTTGCTCTTCTTGAAGCTACTGATTTTTAGTAGAGCCTTCCGAAGAGGTAATACTCCTCCATAAAGTTTAGCCATTACTTCAAGGGCAACTACTGCAGGTAGGTTGATATTTGTTATTTGCTGTTTATGATTTAGCGGCAATATATGTTCATTGATACTATAAGTTCTTGTGATGATTGATTTTATTCTACGAAGGCTTAACGCACCACTATTGATGCCTGCTCTTATAAAGAACCTTAAGAGTGCCTTATCTCCATGCTTAGGATTCTGCAGAAAAGCTTCAGCATAAGAGATGTTATCTTCAAATCTGATGTTTCTAATTATTTCATCAGTAAAAGTTACTACCGTAGAGTTATTGTTGAAGTAGAAGATATCTGTATTATAGAATTTGTCAATGTATCCGCTAAAATCTGTACTTTCTCCATATCTAGCTGAAAAGATATTCCTAATGTTTTCTATATCACAGACAAAAAC
>NZ_JBHTLD010000500.1:0-641 GCF_042678745.1 Pontibacter rugosus
GCAGTTCCTCTCCCTCTCCAGGCAGGCCTGCTTCCACGCCTTCCTGCTGGCCCAGTGCCGGTGTAGCCTCTCGGAGAGGACCGACCACTACTACATCGACTCCAGGAAGCTGCCCGTCTGCGACAACCTCCGCATTCATCAGCACAAGGTCTTTGAGGGGGTAGCGGCGCGGGGGAAAGGCTCCACCGGCTGGTTTTACGGCCTCAAGCTGCACCTGGTCATCAACCAGCACGGGGAGCTGGCGCGCCTGCTGGTAACACCGGCCAACGTGGCCGACAACAACCACCAGGTGCTGGGCCACCTGCTCGAGGGGCTGCAGGGCAAGTGCTACGGGGACAGGGGCTATCTCTCCTCTCTGGTGGAGGAACTGCTGGAGAAGGGCCTGCACTTGGTGGCCAGGATAAGGAAGAACATGAAAAACACGCTCCTCACGCTCAAAGACAAGCTCAACCTGTTGAAGAGAGGAGGCATAGAGGCCGTCAATGACATCCTGATGAGTGTCTGCGACATCGACCACACCCGCCACCGAAACCCGCTCAACGCCCTGGTCCATATCCTCTCAGGACTGACAGCCTACACCTTTCTAGACCACAAAAACAAAAGGTTCAACCCCGCCAGAACGCTGGCTTAATTACCGAGTT
>NZ_JBHTLD010000501.1:0-639 GCF_042678745.1 Pontibacter rugosus
CTTAAATATAAAAAATGGAAGCCTTATATAGTACCAAAGCAACAGCAACAGGTGGCCGAAACGGTCATATTACTTCAGAAACAGGTGTTTTAGACGTTGATGTACGCACTCCTGAATCACTGGGAGGTTCTAAAGGAGATTACCTGAACCCAGAAATTCTTTTTGCCGGTGGTTATGCTGCTTGCTTTGATAATGCCTTGCTCATGATCATTCGTACGCAAAAGGTAAAAGCAGGCACTACCACTACTACAGCACACGTAAGCATGGGTAAGCTGGATAATGGCGGATACGGACTTGCCGTTACCTTAGAAGTAAATGTCCCGGGTGTGGCACAGGAAGTGGCGCAGCAACTGGTAGAAGCAGCGCATGAAGTATGCCCGTATTCTAATGCCATCAGAGGCAATGTAGATGTAGCTTTAAAAGTTACGACCAACGAAGCCTAACACAGCACACTTAACTAAATTTAACAGCGGGGGATAATTTATCTTCCGCTGTTAAACCTGTTTATACTTGTTTGGCAAGTTTAAGGCTTGCTTCTCGTATAGAAGCAAAAGATATAAGATTCTAATCAAAGCTACACAGCTCTGCTAAGAGCCTTTTACTTTACAGGCTTTAAAGCAGGAGAGCGGTATATAATAT
>NZ_JBHTLD010000502.1:0-638 GCF_042678745.1 Pontibacter rugosus
GTCGCACGCCTTACCGCCTGCACTTCCGCCGCCCCTGCTTCATCTACTACCAGGCCTACACCGAAATGGTAGTCGGCCAGACCCTCTCCGACGCCATCGTGACGCTGAGCTCGATGAACGTAATTGCCGGGGAGCTCGACGCGTAGTTTTTCTGAATTGACTGTTATGGAATCGACTGCCCTCAAGCCGCAATTTTCCGAAGCCGCGAAGGCCGAGATTGAGCGCATCTGTAAGCAATACCCCGACGACCGCCGCAAGTCGGCCATGCTGCCGGTGCTGCACATTGCCCAGGCCGAATTTGGTGGCTGGGTAAGTCCCGAAGTGCAGGACTTGGTAGCTGACGTGCTGGGCATCAAACCGATTGAAGTGTACGAGGTGTCGTCATTCTACACCATGTTCAACCTCAAGCCGGTGGGCAAGCACGTGCTGGAAATCTGCCGTACGGGCCCCTGCATGCTGCGCGGCTCCGACGAGCTGACGGCCCACTTGGAGCGTATCACGGGTGCCAAAGTAGGCGGTCCGGCTTCCGAAGACGGTCTGTTTACGCTCAAGGAAGTGGAGTGCCTGGCCGCCTGCGGCTTCGCCCCCATCGTGCAGGTGCGCGAGCAGTACTACGAGCAGCTTGACACGCCCGAAGC
>NZ_JBHTLD010000503.1:0-635 GCF_042678745.1 Pontibacter rugosus
TGGTGGAGTTTAAGAAAGAAATTACATCAGACTCTTCCAAGAGAGATAAGCGTAAATTATTTAGAAACTGCGCTAGGTCTTGGCCCATCAGCTGCAAAAAAGTACCTAAGCCCTATTAAAAAATTAGGTTTAATTGGTGATGATGGTAAGCCAACTGATAGAGCAGTTAAATGGCGAGGAGATCAAAAAGACTATGAAGCTGCATGTAATGAGATGCTCGATGAAATTTATCCAGATGAACTGAATGATGCTATACACGACCCACGTGAACAAAAGGAGAACATCATTAAGTGGTTCATGAATAAGCTTAGAATAGGTAATGCTGCTGCAACAAATTTAGCGTCTTTTTATATTTTGATAAGAGAGGCTGACTTAAGTAGTGAACCTGAAAGTAACGGCAGCATAAGTACTAAAACTGACAACAAATCAAAACCTAAGCAAAAAGCTACACCATCTAACACAAAGAAAGACGCTATAAGCACTATTGTATCACAGCCTACAACTCAAGAAGTTCAAGCAAAACAAAACTCTCGCTTTCAGAGGCTGTTTAAATTTCATTTGGATAATTTCTTAAGCATGATGTGTATCATGGTAATCTGTATCATGGTTTCGGCTGATTTGGTGCTGCGCTCATA
>NZ_JBHTLD010000504.1:0-633 GCF_042678745.1 Pontibacter rugosus
GTCGGTGGCGGCCTCCTGGTAGCCGGCGACGAGCCGGTCGACGTCCGCACCGGACCGGTGCCGGGCACGCGCCAGCCGGTCGAGCTCCTGCCACCGGTCACGATGCACCTCGGCGTAGGCATCCAGGTCCACGAGTTCCCCCTCAGGTCGCGCGATCTCCGACAGAATGATCCCATGCCGAAGCCCCGCACGCCGCGTGACCTCGCCGACGCCCGGTTCTCGCGCGATCTCGACGAGACCGCCGACGAGCTCGTGGTGGGCGAGGGTGTCGCGCTCGACGTCCAACCCGCCGGACTCGTGCTGCGGCTCGCAGCGGCCCTGCTGGACGGCCTGTGCGTCCTCGTCCTGTTCGTGCTCGCGATGTACGGGGTCGCACGACTCTGGCCGCGGGGCCTCGAACCCGCCTGGGGTGCTGCGCTGAACATCGTGCTGCTCGTCGTCGTGCTGGTGCTGGTCCCCGCCGCGGTCGAGACGGTGACGAAGGGGCGGAGCGTCGGACGGTTCGCCACCGGCACCCGGGTGGTCCGGCTCGACGGCGGTTCGATCGGGTTCCGGCACGCCTTCACCCGGTCGCTCGTCGGCCTGTTCGAGCTCTGGATGACGTTCGGGTCGGTCGCCCTGCTCGTCGCACTG
>NZ_JBHTLD010000505.1:0-632 GCF_042678745.1 Pontibacter rugosus
CCGCTCGGTGCCGGTGTCGCCGAGGTACCGGGCGACGAACGCCGGTGACGCCACGGCCCGGTACCGATCGATGCCGAGCGGCACCGACGAGCAGCCCTGCACGGGGTCCGCCTCGGCCGTCACCGCGCCCATCACGGTGCCGGCGCGGAGCAGCTCGGCGGTGCGGTCCTGGTCTTCGCGGTGCAGGTCGAAGACCACCTCGGTGTCGGCCCGGACGAGGGCCAGAGCATCGAGGAACCAGGTGCCGAGCGAGTCGGCGTTGACGGCCAGCGGGATCGACGGCACCACCGAGGAGCCACCACCGAGTGCACGGGAGGTCTCCTCGTCGAGCAGCCGGACCTGCCGCGCGTGCCGGAGCACCACCTCGCCGTCCGCGGTCGGGCGCACCGGGGTGGTGCGCTGGAGCAGGACCCGACCGACCTGCTGCTCCATCGACTTGATCCGCTGCGAGACCGCCGACGGGGTGATGGCCAGCGCGCGAGCCGCGGCGTCCAGGGTGCCGTGGTCGACGGCGGCGAGCAGCGTCTCGAGGTGTTCGCGCTGGAACCGGGACATACAGCTGAGCTTACGGCGCTGCAGGAACGTGAGCTGTACTGCACCGCGGCGACGCTCTAGCGTCGGATCCGTGACCA
>NZ_JBHTLD010000506.1:0-632 GCF_042678745.1 Pontibacter rugosus
GAAAACGGCCCGGCTGCCGGCCGGGGCCCATCAGGCCCGCCATCCGCACCACCGTATTGGTGGGGCCCTGAAACAGCGCTTCGGCCCGCAGCAAGTGCGAGTCTGCTTCGGTTGAGGCCTGGGCGTCGTCCTCGTGCATGGGGCGGGCCTCATCGGGGTACACGCCGGTGGAGCTGACCAGCAGCACATGGGCCACCCCGGCTTCGGCCGCCGCCTCGGCCACGTGGCTAAGCATAACCGGGTAAGCTTCGGGCTGGCCGGGCCCGCGCCCCGGTGGCACGTTCAGTAGCAGCACCTCTACGCCCTGTAGCAGCACGCGCAGCGTGTCGGCGTCGGTGGTTAGGAGAGTGGGGGCGAGGCGCAGCAGAAAGGGCTGGATGCCGATGTCGCGCAGGGTCAGGAGTTGGCTGGGGGTGGTAGTGGTGCCGCGCACGGGGTAGCCGGCGGCCATCAGCGCCTGGGCCAGGGGTAGCCCCAGCCAGCCGCAGCCCAGTACGGCCACGGTAAGGAGCGAGGCAGAAGAGACAGGTTGAGTCATGTGGGTTTAAAGGTGGCAAAAAACCCGGCGCAGGCAAACTCAACGAGTAATACCCGGCCCTGAAAATGACATCGGCCGGGCCAGAAAACGGAAG
>NZ_JBHTLD010000507.1:0-631 GCF_042678745.1 Pontibacter rugosus
TCGGCACGCTCGCCGGCTTCCTGCTCGCGATCGACGGGCAGGCCATCGTGATGTCGCGGGTGACGCTGCTCGACGGCATCCTGACGTTCTTCGTGATCCTGGGCTTCGGCGCGCTGTTGCTCGACCGGCGGCACAGCCAACGACGGCTCGACGCGTGGGTCGCCGCCCGCGCCGCCGCCGGCCGGACCACCCTGTGGGGGCCGGTGCTCTGGTGGCGACCGTGGTTGTTCGCGATGGGCCTGGCCCTCGGGCTGGCGGCGGCGACGAAGTGGTCGGGGATGTACTTCCTGGCGTTCTTCGCCGTGTACTCGGTGCTGAGCGACATGATGATGCGCCGCCGGGCCGGGGTGGAGTTCTGGTCGTCGAGCGCGCTGCTGCAGCAGGCACCGGTGTCGTTCCTGCTGACCGTGCCGATCGCCGCGGTGACCTACGTGGCGTCGTGGACCGGATGGTTCGTGTCGAAGGACGGCTGGGACCGCAACTGGCTGTCGTCGGGCGGCGAACGGTGGACGGGGCTCCTCGCCTGGGTGCCGGACAGCCTGCAGAACTGGTGGCACTACCAGTCGGAGATCTACGCCTTCAACATCGGGCTGCACACCCCGCACTCGTACCAGGCGAACCCGCTGCTCTG
>NZ_JBHTLD010000508.1:0-628 GCF_042678745.1 Pontibacter rugosus
CTGGTCGATGGTGCGCTCACGGTCCTCGAACGCGGAGTCGATCCGCTCGAGCATCACGTTGAGGGAGCGGTTGAGCCGGCCGACCTCGGTGTTCGGGGTGTCGGCTTCGAGGCGCTGGTTGAAGTCACCGGCGGCGAACCGGGCCGCGGTGTCCTCGACGTCGCGCAGCGGGTCGAAGGTCGCGGTGACGAGCAGCCGGGTGAGCATGGCGCCGAGCAGGATGACCGAGGCGCCGAACCCGAGGAAGATCGCGGTGAACTTGCCGATCGTCTCGTCGGTGCCGGCACTGGAGACCGCGATGAGCACGTAGCCGGTCTCGGTGGTGCCGTCGGACTGGTTCTGCAGCGACGCCGGGATGATCTGGGCACGCCACTCGTGGTCGTGCTGGCTGTCGTAGAGCGAGATGCGCTGGTTCGACTGCGCGGCCTGCACCAGGGTGGCTTCGCGGACGTCGGGCCGACTCGACGCCTTCGTCTGGCAGATCCGGTCGCCGTCGGCGTCGTACGCGGCGACGTAAGCGCTCTGCGACACCACGACGGACAGCTTGCAGTACTGCTCGCCGTCACTGATGTTCTGGCCCTCGAGCTGCTCGGTCGTCTGCTTGACCGTGTTGTCGAGCTGCTGCATG
>NZ_JBHTLD010000509.1:0-627 GCF_042678745.1 Pontibacter rugosus
CGACAGCGAGGTCCCGACCGCCCGCGGCATGGGCTCGAGCGCCGCGGTCGCCGCGGCCGTGACCGCCGCCGTCGCCGACGCGCTGGGCGAGACACTCGACGTCGAGACCCACCACGAACTCATCCAGGAGTGCGAGCGCGTCGCCCACGGGCGTCGGTCGGGCCTCGACGCCCGGGGCGTCGTCGCGTCCGCGCCGGTCTGGTTCGAGGCCGGGCACATCGAACCCGTCGCGCTCGGCGCCCGGTTCACCTTCGTCGTCGCAGACACCGGCGTCCCCGGGCACACCAGGGAAGCCGTGTCCGCGGTCCGAGCACGCCACGACCAGGACCCGGCCGGTGTCGGCGCCGTGATCGACCGGATCGGCGCGCTCGCCCGGCGGGCACGGGGGACACTCGAGGACGGCGATGCCCAGGCTCTGGGTGTCACCATGGACGCCGCGCACGACCTGCTCAGCACACTCGACGTGTCGAGTGACGACCTGGACCGGCTCGTCGACGCCGCACGCGCTGCGGACGCCCTCGGCGCGAAGCTCACCGGCGGCGGGCGGGGCGGGTGCGTCCTCGCGCTCGCCGCGGACGACGACCACGCGGACCGCATCGCGGCCGCACTCCGCGCTGCAGGGGCCGC
>NZ_JBHTLD010000510.1:0-615 GCF_042678745.1 Pontibacter rugosus
CCTGCGCGCCCTGTCCGCCGGAACCGACCTGCTTGTTGCCCTTGCGACCGGCGCGGACGGCGCCGGGCCGACCCTTCTTGCTTCCCGAGACGTTCTTCATGCGTAGCTCCTGTTCGGCACTGCCGTGTTCAGGCGATGCTCCAGCGTGTTCCGGACGGCGTGTCCTCGATCGTGATGCCCGCGGCGGCGAGGTCGTCGCGCACGCGGTCGGCCGCGGTGAAGTCCCGTGCTGCCCTGGCGTCCGCGCGCTCCTGCACGAGGCGTTCGACGAGGGCGGCGAGCGGGCCTGCCGAGGTGTCGTGGCCGCCGCCCGACCAGTGGGCGGCTCGCGGGTCGATGCCGAGCACCTCCACCATCGCAGCCACCTGATGGTACGCGGTCCCGAGCGTTTCCGCATCGTCGGCGTCCAGGGCGGCGTTGCCGGTGCGCACGGTCTCGTGCAGCACGGCCAGGGCCTGGGGCACGGAGAGGTCGTCGTCCATGGCCACGGCGAAGGCCTCGGGCACGGATGGGGCATCGGTGAGGTGGACGCCCTCGAGCCGAGGCTCGGCGCGCTCCAGGAACCCGGCGATGCGGTCGTACGCCGCCTCGGCCTCGGTCAGGGAGCCCTCGTGG
>NZ_JBHTLD010000511.1:0-614 GCF_042678745.1 Pontibacter rugosus
GTTTATAGCTAATAATGCTTTAGGTAGTAATGCTTTAATAAATCCACAAGAAGATGCTACTCTCGAAAGCAAGTTGTTTAAGCTGCTTCAGAACAATGAAGTTAAAACAGACAAAGAGGCGTCTCTAGTATTATATGGAACGGCTGAACTTTCAAGTAGCTTTCGGATGCTTAAGTCTCGTTTTCAAAAGAAGCTGTTTAATCATCTACATCTAGTAAGGTTTGATTCAGATCTGTCAATCAACTTCAATCGGGCCGAACATAAATGTTTAACATTGTTAACTGAAGCTCATGTGCTGTGGATGGCATCTGAAAATAAGCTTGCAGTGAAAGTGCTTCTAAAGGCTATTAAAATAGCTGATGAACATGGCATAACAACCATGAAGGTAAAGGCTTTAGAACAATTAAGGAAGATTCACATTGATGCTAGCAATAGTTTAGGTTTTGAAGAAACTGAATGGCTCCTACAGGAAGCTTACCAGCTTGAAAGGGACGAACGAGAAGCAGAAAGCTTATACAGTATTATCATAATTAGTGTAAAAGGTGCGACAGTTATAAAATCACAGATTTTAGATGAGTTTCCGCCTATCATTGAAAAGTTTGAATCTCTTTGGC
>NZ_JBHTLD010000512.1:0-613 GCF_042678745.1 Pontibacter rugosus
GGAGGCATGCCCGGGCTAGGATGCACGTGGACGATCGTGCCTCTCTTATCCGAGGTCTTGTCGACGACGACCTTCTTGAAGTACTTCGAGGACGTCGGATCGGCAACCACCGGGTACGTCGCGTTGGCGTGTTCAACGACCTGCGTCAGCACGTTGCCGTGAACCTCGTAGCGAGTCGGGACCTTAGTGCCGGCAGCATCGACGGCCCACGGGGTGAGGAAGTGCGTGATCACGTCGCCCGCGGTGTCCGCGACCGTCACTGACCGGTCATCTTCCACCGTCAGCACTGCAGGAGCGCCGTCGACAGCGACCGGGTACGAATACTCGGTGGGTGCGGAAGTACCGTCGATCGTCGTACCGATGACGACCGAACCGTCGTCGCGGGTCGAGGAGACGGTGGCGGAGCCGTTCTCGTTGTCGTAGGAAACAGCGTTCAACCCGGCGTGCTGTTCCGCCGGCGCACCAGTGGTCGGGATTCCGATCGAGTACTCCCGCTCCGTGTCGCCGACCTGCGTTCGGACCGCGATCGCATCGCTGGTCGTCGTCGGGTAGGTGACGTCCGTACCGGCAGCGCTGGTAGCAAACCCATCACCTGTCTTGCTCAACTCCGATG
>NZ_JBHTLD010000513.1:0-612 GCF_042678745.1 Pontibacter rugosus
GTTCGACCGCGCCGACATCGCAGCGACCTGGTTCATCCCCGGCCACTCGCTCGAGACCTTCCCGGACGAGTGCAAGGCCCTGTTCGACGCCGGCCACGAGATCGGTGCGCACGGGTACAGCCACGAGAACCCGGTGGCGATGACCGAGGCGCAGGAGGACGCGGTGATGGAGCGCTCGGTCGAGCTGATCACCCGGCTCACGGGTCGGCAGCCGACGGGCTACGTCGCTCCGTGGTGGGAACTGAGCAGCTACACGCCCACACTCCTGGAGAAGTTCGGGTTCAGCTACGACCACAGTCAGCAGCACAAGGACTTCGTCCCCTACTACTCGATCGTCGGCGACCAGTGGACACCGATCGACTACTCGCAGGACCCGCACACGTGGATGACGCCGCTCGTCCACGGGAGCGAGATCGACCTCGTCGAGATCGCGGCGAACTGGTACGTCGACGACCTGCCCCCGATGATGTTCATCAAGTCGAGCCCGAACAGCCACGGCTTCGTCAACCCGCGCGACGTCGAGCAGATGTGGAAGGACCAGTTCGACTGGGTGTACCGCGAACTCGACTACGCCGTCTTCCCGATCACGATCCACCCCGACGTCTCCGGGCG
>NZ_JBHTLD010000514.1:0-611 GCF_042678745.1 Pontibacter rugosus
TCGGTCAGGGGGAACTGCTGCTCGTGGCGGACCGTGTCCGACTCGGAGCGCTTGATGTGCCAACCGGCGTCGGGGCCACCGGTGCGACGGCGGACCGTCACCCGCGCGGCCACCAGGTCGTACCGCTCGGTGTCCCAGTAGGTCGCGTCCAGTTCGAACGGCTCCTGGTGCTCGGTGCGGAGGATGCCGCCCGCGCCGACGAGGTCGGGGAGGGCACCGCCCTCGGGCAGGTCGTAGGTGCGCTCGATCTCGAGGTGCGTGTGGCTCACACGGTCTTGTCTACCAGGCACTGCGCGGATTCCCCGCACCCGGGGTTAGCCTGCAGGGATGAGCGACACGATCACCCGCGAGCAGTTCACGCCCGAAGCCGGCGGCGTCACGATGTTCACCACCACGTGGTGCGGCTACTGCGCCCGGCTGAAGAACCAGATGTCCAAGGCCGGGGTCCCCTTCACCGAGGTCGACATCGAGCAGACCCCCGGTACCGCGGAACTCGTCGCCGAGGTCAACGGCGGCAACCAGACCGTGCCGACGCTGGTGTTCCCCGACGGGACGACGGCGACGAACCCGTCCCTGGCCGAGGTGCAGTCCCGCATCTGAGCGGCGGCGCT
>NZ_JBHTLD010000515.1:0-611 GCF_042678745.1 Pontibacter rugosus
CAGCTGCTCGACCGAGACCGGCGCTGCGGTGGTGCAGGGCGACAAGGTGGCTTCCCCCGCAGAGAGCGTCAGGAAGTCGTCGTCCCGATCGTGCTGGGCACAGCCGACGAGTGCGACTGCAGCCACTGCGAGGATCGCGGGTGCGGTCAGGAACTGAGGGATCACCACCTCAGTCTTGTCCTCGCCCGGCTTCTCGGGTTCTCTGCGCTCATGGGTCTCGTCGAAGCAACAGCGTCGTGTGTCGAGTCAGTTCCGGAATGCAACGACACGATGAGCGCATCCACCGACCTGCTGTCGGCGGCGTGGCTCGCATCGGCCGTGGTCGTCGCGGTGCTCGTGGTCTTCGTCGTGATCGTCCTGCGGCGTCGTCGCCGACGGTAGGGCTCTCGCCTCTGGCCCGCTGGACACCTCGACGTGTTAGGTTGTGCACAACCTAATGGAGCACATCGTGAAACTGACCAGCTCGATCGATCTCGTCACCGGCGTCCTGCTCGCCGGGCACGGCATCGCCACGGTTCGCCGCACCTCGCTGCGCGCCCGAGCCCAGCAGATGCAGCGCCGGGGCTTCGAGCCGGGCGTCCCGCACGCACTCGGCATCCCGGCGCTGCAGG
>NZ_JBHTLD010000516.1:0-610 GCF_042678745.1 Pontibacter rugosus
GGGCGTGGTCGTCGAGACGCTGCAGATGTCGCAGCTCCGCGGCTACCGCACCGGTGGCACGGTCCACCTCGTCATCAACAACCAGGTCGGGTTCACCACCCCGCCCGAGTCCGCGCGCAGCTCGGTGTACTCCACCGACGTCGCGAAGACGATCCAGGCGCCGATCTTCCACGTGAACGGTGACGACCCCGAGGCCGTCGCCCGCGTCGCCGAGCTCGCCTTCGCGTACCGCGAGGAGTTCCACCGCGACGTCGTGATCGACCTGATCTGCTACCGCCGTCGCGGCCACAACGAGGGCGACGACCCCTCGATGACGCAGCCGCTGATGTACAACCTCATCGAGGCGAAGCGCTCCGTCCGCACGCTGTACACCGAGGCCCTCGTCGGCCGTGGTGACATCACGCAAGAGGAGTACGACGAAGCGCACCGCGACTTCCAGGACCGCCTGGAACGCGCCTTCGCCGAGACGCACGAGGCGCAGACCGGCACCATCCCGGTGATCGAGGTCGACGACGACGGTGCGGTGCAGGGCCTCGAGCGCCCGGCAGCGCAGCGCGACGACTCCGAGGTCGAGGTGCACGAGACCGCCGTGTCCGACGAGCTCGTCCGG
>NZ_JBHTLD010000517.1:0-608 GCF_042678745.1 Pontibacter rugosus
GGTGCTCAGCGCGGTACCCGAGCAGGGGCTGTCCCTCGACGACCTGCACCGCACCGCGTTCGCGGTCCCCCGCGACACGACGATGACGTACGCGTACGACCCGGCGGCGGCGAACGTCCGCCAGCAGTGGTCGATCCGCACCGACACGCTGCAGGGCGACAACCACGACACCGTGCAGGGCTGGCTGCAGCACCAGTACGCCGACGCCACCACGAACCTGCGCTTCACCGGCGCCACCTACGAGACCCCGCGCGGCACCATGCGGACCACCGTCGGCCACGACGGCTGGACCCTGGACTACGCGTTCACGGGCATCACACCGATCGGTGCCACGCCCGAGACGGTCGGCGACGACCCGTACTCCGAGGAGGTCATGCGCGAGTACCTGCACGAGTACGCCGCGAAGACGACGTACGGCGGAGACACCTACTGGGGCGGCAAGGACGTCCTGCAGCTCGCCGAGTACATGACGATCGCGCGGCAGATCGGTGCCACCGAGGACGCCCGGACGCTGCAGTACACCCTCGAACGCGCCCTGACCGACTGGTACACGTACACGGACGGCGAAGCGGAGCACTTCTTCGCGATGTACCCGACGTGGAAGGCCC
>NZ_JBHTLD010000518.1:0-605 GCF_042678745.1 Pontibacter rugosus
GTTCTTGGTGGCCGAGCTCATGCCCCAGGTCCAGGACCCGGCGCCGACCTTCTCACCCTTGCCGAAGTTCGGCAGCGGCAGGGCCACGAGGTTGCTGCCGACCGCCTTCGAGTAGGCCGGGTAGTTCCAGTGTCCGCTGAGGCTCAGCGCGACGCGGCCGTTCTGGAAGGCGTTGCCGTCCGTGTTCGCGTCGACGTAGGGCTTCCAGGACGCGATGTCCTCGAGGGCCTTGACCGAGGCGGCGGAGTTCAGCACACCGGTGGCCTTGTCACCCTGGACGAGGTTGCCCCCGGCAGACTGGACCATCGGCGAGAAGCCGTACGTGCCCCACTCGGCGTTCAGCGACGCTTCGGTGAGGTCGAGCGCTTTCCCTGAGGAGTTCGCCGCGGCGAGCTTCTTCAGCGCCGCCGAGAACTGTTCCGGCGTCCACGCAGTGGACGGCGAAGTCGGGAGCTGAACACCGGCGGCCTTGAGGAGCTTCTTGTTGCCGTAGAGGCCCATCGCCGAGCTGTACTGCGCGAGGCCGTAGAGCTTGCCGTTGTCGGTACCCTCGGCGATCGAGCCGCTCGTGGCGTTGCTGACGGTGGACTTCGACACGTAGTCGC
>NZ_JBHTLD010000519.1:0-605 GCF_042678745.1 Pontibacter rugosus
GTTGAAGGTGAACCGGCCGCACGAGATGTCGTCGATCGTCGCCGCCTGCTTCGCCGTCACCGCGGGCAGGTGGTACCCGGGACGCATCGCCGCCATGATCTCCAGGCGCTCGGTCGTCGCCGCGATGGCCGCCGCGAGCGACCACGCCTCGAGCGAGGGCGCCGCCGTGCCCTTGATGTCGTTGAGGTTGAGCTCCGGCACGAGCGTCAGGTCGAAGCCGATCCGCTCGGCGCGCTGCGCCAGGCGCTTCACGTAGTCGAAGGTGACCGGCATGTTCTCGTTGTCGACGTTGCGCAGCCAGCCGCCGAAGAGCGGGGTCCAGTACCCGAATCGCACGTTGGTTCCTTGGGGGTGTGGGAAAGGCGGACGGGAGGCCCGTGGCGGGCTGGCACCGCGCCTCTCCCCACCGGCACGGCCGGTCCGCCGCTGGCGCGTCGCCCCGGGACCGGCGGCGTGGGCCCAGTCCGTCATGGCCGCACCTGGGAGGATGGGCGCATGACCGACGTCACCGCCCCGCCCCCGCTCGTCGCCGCGATCCCGGCGGCGGTCGACGGCGTCGTCGACCCCGACGAGGTCTACGAGGCCTTCGCGGCCTGGGCCGCCGA
>NZ_JBHTLD010000520.1:0-602 GCF_042678745.1 Pontibacter rugosus
GCGCCGGCGACCGTGATCGCGAAGGTCAGCAGTCGTCGCCGGTCGGTCCGGACCGGGAAGTCGGCGCGGCGCAGGACGAGCACCACGGCGGTGGCGATCGGCACCAACACCGATGCGACGAGGGAGAGCGATACCGCGAGGTGGTCCGATGCCAGACGCTGCACGACGGCGTGGTGCCGCTCGGGCAGCACCCCGTACGACACGGCGGTCGCGATGCCGGTGATCAGGTCGACGGTCACCACGAGCCACAGCGCGAACCGGCTGCCACGCCGGAGTCCCACGGCGCCGACCGCCAGGACCACGAGCGGCATCACGGCCAGCAGCGACTGGAACAAGCCGTGCGGGTGCACCGCGGCGAGCGCCCGGACACAGCTGGCGGTCACCCCGGTCACCGAGCAGTGCGGCATCCTCCCGGTCGGCCCGGTGTCGAGCACCACGGCGAGCGGGGCGAGCAGTCCGAACTGAGCACCGGTGACGAGCGCGAGCACGGGTCCGACCGCCGACACCGTCACCGCGGCCACCAGCAGCACCCGGGTCTCGCGTGAGGAGCTCCGCGTCCAGCCGCTCCGCACCGGGGACCGTCGCAGCACGCGACCGAGCAC
>NZ_JBHTLD010000521.1:0-601 GCF_042678745.1 Pontibacter rugosus
CACAACTTAACGAACCGCTGTATACGAGACCCGTACGTACAGTGGTGTGTGAGGCGCACCCTGCTACCTAGAGGTGGCAGGGCCGTCTACACGATTATGTGTTTGGTTTATTTTGTACGTGCAAATTCAGGCGTACATAAGCTACCTGTAGCACCGCTACCATACTTTAACACTACATTATCTTTATAAAATAAAAGCATACAATCATCTGAATACTTTTCTTGCTGTTCATTATCTAATTGCTCGTCAAAAATCAAGTATCCAAATTTCCCCATACCTTTAAATCCATAGTCTATTGCAGTTGGGTTACCGCTTACAATCCCTATACAATCTGCGTTACTTAATTTTTCTCTAATTTCGATAAATGTCTGGTCTGTCCAGTTCAGCTTTTTCTTAACTAAGTCTAAAGAGTTAGTCTTCCCATGATATTTACTTTCATATTCGGTTTGAGGCACTTCAACGTAATCAGACAAGTCCAAATCCCATTTCCGAAATAGTAGTTCGAGTTTGGAGGAGTCGTTTAATTTTTCATAAACCATTAAATCAACATTATCAGATGAGTTAAATTGAATTCTCACCTTATAATTGTGTGGAACAATGC
>NZ_JBHTLD010000522.1:0-598 GCF_042678745.1 Pontibacter rugosus
CAATTATAAGTACAGTTTCCTTCTTCTGTTCGTTTTTACTTGCCAATCGATTTAGAGATTCTACGATAAAACCAGTTACAAAATCTGATTCAAACAGTGTAGAGGATTCTTGACTGCTAATAAAGGAAAGGATGCGCTGGTTCAAATTTGCATCTTTCCTATCCTTCTCGATAGATTCAATTTTAGCCGCAGCTTTACTTAAAAAGTTGATAAGCGGTGCAGGATTAGGCAGCTCTTCATCACCTCCTATACCTTTATTCAAAAGTTGTGCAGCACTTAAAAAGCTTTCTAATAATGAATCTGCTTTAGATAATAAGATTGTGCCATATGCAATATGACGATCTATAACTTCCTGCTCCAGTTCAAGCTCATTAGTAACTATAAGTTCATAGAGTATATCATACTTTAATAGTCTGAAGATGTCATCGTTGCTAGATATAGAATAGTTTACAGGTGCCAGTTTTATGGCTAAGTATTCTTCTTCTTTATGTTCAAAGAACTTCTCTAAAAAGTAACTCTTGCCTATTCCAAAGATCCCTGAGAATACTATTCTTTCATTCTGAGGGTCATCAATATGTTTGGCAAATGCGACTATCTG
>NZ_JBHTLD010000523.1:0-596 GCF_042678745.1 Pontibacter rugosus
CCGTACAGCCGGGTGAAGGTGCCGATCAACCGTTCGATGATCTCGGCGCGGGACAGCCCGGTCTGTGACCGTAGCGGGTCGACGCGCTTGGCGGCACTGGTGGTGCCCTTGTCGCTCATCTTCTCGCGCCCGATCCGCAGCACCTGCACCATCTTCTCGCCGTCCATGTCGTAGCTCATGGTGGCGTGGTGCAGCAGCGACCCGGTGCCGAGACGCTTCTGAGCGGCCCCGCCGATCTTGCCCTTGGTCGAGGTGATGTCGTTGAGGGGCTGGTAGTACGCCTCGATGCCGAGCGACTTGAGCGCCTCGATCACCCATTCGTCGAGGAACGCGTACGAGTCGGCGAAGGTCATGCCCTGCACCAGGTCGGACGGCACGTAGAGCGAGTACGAGATGACCGCACCGGCGTCCATGAACATCGCGCCGCCGCCGGAGATGCGTCGGACCACCTGCACGCCGTACTTCTCGGCGCCGGCCGGGTCGACCTCGTTCTTCAGCGACTGGAACGAGCCGATCACGACGGCCGGCTGGTCCCACTCCCAGATGCGCAGGGTCGGGCCACGGCGTCCGGCGCCGACCTCTTCCGTGAGCACCTG
>NZ_JBHTLD010000524.1:0-595 GCF_042678745.1 Pontibacter rugosus
GCCGTGGGGCCGCGATCAGGGCGCGGTGTCGGCTCCGATGCGCACGCGCGCGACCCGGTGACCGTCCATGGCGGTCACCTCGAGGCGATGGCCGCCGGACACGACGACGTCGCCGACCTCGGGCACGCGGTCCAGCTGCACCTGCACGAGCCCGCCGACCGTCTCGTAGTCGCCGTCCGGCAGCACCGGTCCGCCGTCCGCTGCCAGGTCCTCGAGCACCGTGGCGCCGTCGACGCCGTCGTGCGCCAGCACGGACTCGTCGTGCTCGGCGGTGTCCCACTCGTCCCTGATCCGACCGACGAGGTCTTCGAGCAGCGCCTCGAGCGTGACCATGCCCGCGCTGCCGCCGTACTCGTCGACGACCAGGGCGATCTGGTGGCCGTCGGTGCGCATGTCCGCGATCGCACTCGACAGCGACTTCGTCTCGGGCAGGGCGAGCACCGGCCGGACGAGCGTGGCGACCGGGGCCGCAGGGTCGACCGGACGCAGCAGGTCGCGGAGGTGCACGAAGCCCTGGACCTCGTCACGCCCGCCCGAGGTCACGAGGTACCGGGTGTGGCCGGCCGCGATGGCCCGGTCGGTGGCCTCGGCGACG
>NZ_JBHTLD010000525.1:0-592 GCF_042678745.1 Pontibacter rugosus
GGATGGGTGCACGTCAACCCGATCCCGCTCAACCCGACGCCGGGCTCCGTCTGGACCTCGTCCGAGGTGCACGTGCAGGACGAGTTCGTCCGCCGACTCAACGCCGCCGGCATCCCGACGACCCTGCGTGACACCCGCGGCAAGGAGATCGACGGGGCGTGCGGGCAGTTGGCCGCGGCCGAGTAGGTCGGTCCGGTCAGTCGGTCCGGTCCGGTCCAGTTGGTCTGGTCGGTCTGTTCGTTCGGGAGGCACGGTGCGGGTTCGCACCGTGCCTTCCGTCGTTCCCGGGGTGCGTCCACCCCGTCGATCACCGGAAACCCGGGGGACAGCTCCCGTTCACCGGAGTGCGACACGCCCGGGAGGGAGGACGGTTGGCGGGCCCCCTGGGGCCTGTGTACAGTAATCACTCGTTGCCGCTGAGGCGGAGAACGGAACGGCCGAGACGGTCACAGGGTGCAAGCCCTGGATGCGCAGTCCGGACGGGGTCCCGCTCAGGCAACATCCCCCCGAAGAAGTCGAAGTGATTCGACGTGTCCGACGGTGGAACAAGACGAATGCCTCTCTGGCGGAATCCTTTTGTGGGTCGAGCGGG
>NZ_JBHTLD010000526.1:0-592 GCF_042678745.1 Pontibacter rugosus
CGATCGTCGACTCCTCGAGCTTCACGAACGACCCGACGGGCACGATCCAGTGGCCGTTCCTGACCGGCGTCCCGATCACCTCGGGCTTCGGGGGCCGCCAGGTCGCCGGGTGCTCGTTCTGCTCGACGAACCACATGGGCGTCGACTTCGCACCGGGTGAGGGCACCCCGATCGGTGTCATCGCCGCCGGCACCGTGACCAAGGTGCAGGCGAATGACGGCGGCTTCGGCAACGACGTCTGGGTGGAGCACGACGTCGACGGCAAGCAGTTCGTCAGCGTCTACGGCCACATGGAGGACAACTCCTTCAAGGTGGTCACCGGCCAGCACGTCGAGGTCGGCGACATCCTCGGTCTCGTCGGCAGCACGGGCAACTCCACGGGCCCGCACCTGCACCTCGAGGTCCACGTCGACGGAGTCCCGGTGGACCCGCTGGCGTGGCTCAAGGCCAACGCGAACTAGCGGCCCACGACGCGGCACGCCCGGGCGTCTCGTCCGGTTCCGGAGCAGCGTCGGAGGTCTGCTATCCTCGTGTGGTGCCGTTCGCGGCACATCGCCCCGATAGCTCAGTGGTAGAGCACCTCCATGGTAAG
>NZ_JBHTLD010000527.1:0-586 GCF_042678745.1 Pontibacter rugosus
ATACCCCTCTAACTAATTGCTCTACCCAGTCAAGCACTAGTATAAGCAAAACGGCTTTAGCTCCGGTATACTGGTTTAAACAATTTAATTTTGCACAATTTAATTTTAAACATTACATTTGTACCTATATGGAGCAGTTGTTTTTGAAAAACCAGATGTGTTTTAAGTTTTATGCCTTATCACGGCATATTACCTCTTTGTATAAACCCATACTTGCAGCGTTGGATCTTACGTACCCGCAGTACCTGGTAATGCTGGTGCTATGGGAGCATGAGCTTATTTCTGTAAAAGAACTGGGGCAGCAATTAATGTTGGATAGCGGCACACTTACTCCCTTACTTAAAAGACTGGAGCAAAAGGGGCTATTGCATAGAGCCAGAAGCCAGCAAGACGAACGAAGTGTAAATGTGAGTCTGGCGGAGCAGGGGGAAAACATGCGAGCGCAAGCCACTTGTATTCCAGACCAACTCATACAGGCGGTTTCTCTGGATGCGGAAGATGTAAAACAACTGGATACTATCCTCAATAAAATGATGCGCCAGTTACCGGTTTAAGCATGCTTTAAATAAATTTATTTATACCACTT
>NZ_JBHTLD010000528.1:0-583 GCF_042678745.1 Pontibacter rugosus
CCTGATGTTCGTGGACGCCCGCACCGACCTGGTCAGCGCGAAGGCCCTGTGCAAGATCCTCGCATCGTCGGGGTCGACCACGCCGATCGTGCTCGTCGTCACCGAGGGCGGTCTGACCGCGGTGAACAGCGACTGGAACGTCGACGACGTCGTGCTCGAGAGCGCCGGCCCCGCCGAGATCGATGCCCGCATCCGCCTGTCGGCCGGTCGTGCCGCGAAGGGCCAGACGAGCTCGAAGATCCAGGCGTCCGGTGTCGTCATCGACGAGGCCAGCTACTCCGCCAAGGTTCGCGGTCGGCCGCTCGACCTGACGTTCAAGGAGTTCGAGCTCCTGCGGTTCTTCGCCACCCACCCGTCACGCGTCTTCACCCGCGAGCAGCTGCTCAGCGAGGTCTGGGGCTACGACTACTTCGGTGGCACCCGCACCGTCGACGTGCACGTCCGACGGCTCCGCGCCAAGCTCGGCGACCTCGAGTCACTCATCGGCACCGTCCGCAACGTCGGGTACCGCTTCAACGTCTACGACGACGAGGCCGAGCGCCTGATGGGGCAGTAGTGCTGCCCGACCTCGGCGCCTTCGTCG
>NZ_JBHTLD010000529.1:0-582 GCF_042678745.1 Pontibacter rugosus
CCATCACAATGTCGAGCGTCATGCCGATAATCATGTCGCGGCTCAGGTTCTCGTTGTTCTTGTCGATGAGGTTGGCCGAGCCGGTGAGCCGGGTCTGGACCACCGTCGAGTCGACGGACGTGCGCAGAAACTGCTGCAGGCCGTTGTTGAGCGCGTGTACCTTGATGCTGCCCACATCGGCCATGCGGCCGGTGAGGCGGCCAGCGGAGGCGTCGGGCAGGGCCAGGGCCCGAAACTCGGGCTTCTGCCGGAACAGCTTCACCTTGCGCAGCAGCCGCGCCAACTCGTCCTCGTCGGCGGGTAAGCGGTATTCTTCTACCATGCCGCCGTTCAGGGCCTTGCGCACCGATTTGATGATGGTTACAGGCGAGGCCACGAAGTTGAGGCCGTAACTCTGCTGCAGGTGGTTCTCAATCTGCTCGGTTTCGCGTAGCACTTCCAAATCGAATACCGTGCGGTTGGGGCCGGGGTCGAGGGCCATTTCGAAGGGCCGGACGCCGGCAAAGTTGTCCTCGAAAAACCGGAAATCCAGTTTCACCGGGTCGTTTTTGGAGAGGTCGTCGAGCAGCGCCGAGTTGATGC
>NZ_JBHTLD010000530.1:0-578 GCF_042678745.1 Pontibacter rugosus
GTCGGGGTCGATCCCCGCGATCGCGCCGTTCACCGTCGCGCTCGTGGCCGTGGGGATGTCGCAGCTGCTGTTCCAGACCGCGTCGAACTCGCTCGTGCAGCTGTCGTCGAACGTGGCGATCCGCGGCCGGGTGATGTCGCTCTACGTCCTCGTGCTGCTCGGTGGACAGGCGATCGGCGGCCCGCTGATGGGCCAGGTCGTCGACCGCTTCGGTGCGCACGTGGGGATGATGGTCGCCGGTGGCGTGCCGGCTGCGGCCGCCGCGGTGATCGCGCTCGTGCTCGCCCGCCGAGGGGGCCTGCACCTGGCGGTGCGGATGCGCCACCACCTGCCGGTGCCGGCGATCGTCGCGCACTGACGCGGGACTTCGCGGTGACCACCCGCCGGCCTGGAGGCCCGTGGCGGCCCCGCCCCGCGCCTCCCATCCGCCCCTTGGTCGCGCCAGGCCGTACGCAAAACACCGGTGTCCACGCTCGACGCCGCGGAATCCCGCGGTGTGTTGCGCGAACACCGGTGTCCCGCGAGGGGCAGTGCCTCAGTAGGCGACGCCGAAGCGCGTCTGGTGGTGCGCCGGGGTG
>NZ_JBHTLD010000531.1:0-578 GCF_042678745.1 Pontibacter rugosus
GCGGTCCCGCAGGCGCCGGAGCGTCTCGGCGGAGGGCCGGTCGTGCAGCGCGGTGCGGACGAAGCGCTGCGCGGCACCGGTCTTCGGGGTCGCGAACACGTCGTAGACGTCCCCGACCTCGACGACCCGCCCCTGCTCCATCACGGCGACCCGGTCGGCGATCTGCCGGACGGCGTCCATCTCGTGCGTGATGACGATGATGGTGACGCCGAGCTCCCGGTTGACCCGGCGGAGCAGCGCGAGCACCTCGGAGGTGGTCTCCGGGTCGAGGGCGCTGGTCGCCTCGTCGGCGAGCAGCAGGTCGGGCGACGCGGCGAGGGCGCGGGCGATGCCGACGCGCTGCTTCTGGCCGCCGGACAGGTCGTTGGCGTCGTTCTTCGCCTTGTCGGCCAGCCCGAGGGCGTCGAGCGCCGCCATGCCCCGTCGCTTCCGCTCGGCCCCGGAGACGCCGGCGATCTTGAGCGGGAGCACGACGTTGTCGAGCACCGAGGTCTTCGGTGTCAGGAAGAACTGCTGGAACACGAAGCCGAACGTGCTGTTCCGGGTGCGGTTGACCTGGCGGGCACCGAGCGTCGCGG
>NZ_JBHTLD010000532.1:0-576 GCF_042678745.1 Pontibacter rugosus
GCGTCGTCGACCATCGCGCGCGCCTCGGACTCGGCGTTCAGCTCGGAGATCGGGGCGTGGATGCTGATCGTCTCGAGGTCGAGCAGCTCGACGCCGTCGACGCCGGCGGCCGCGGGGTCGACGTTGCGGGGGAGCCCGAGGTCGATGACGATGCGGCGGACCCCGTCGTCGAGGTCGGCCGGTGCGACGACCGGGACCTCCCTCGAGGTGCAGGTGATCAGGACGTCGCTCGCCCCCATGGCCTGGCGCAGCTCACGCCTGGCGACGAGGTCGTGCTTGGCGGCGAACCAGGACGCGCGACCCGAGGGCGAGAAGACCTGGATGTTCGTGGCACCGCGGTCGCGCAGGGCGGCGATGGTGGTCGCCGCGTAGCTGCCGGTGCCGACGAGCAGCACGCGGGTGCGGGCCCAGTCGGTGACGCGCGACGAGGCGAGTTCGAGGCCGAGGCGCACGAGCGACCGGCCGGCGGCGCCGATGCGGGTGCGGGTCTTGACGCCGCGCGAGGTGTGCGCGGCCTCTTGGAACAGGCGCTCGAGGTCCGAGGTGGTGGTGCCGTTCGACCGGGCGTCCTCGAGC
>NZ_JBHTLD010000533.1:0-576 GCF_042678745.1 Pontibacter rugosus
CGCGTTGCGGGCCGCGTAGCGGATGGCGACGGTGCGTCCGCGGAGGCCGTTGGCCTCGGCGAACGTCACGTAGTCGTCACCGAGGGTGTTGATCATCGCGTTGCGCATGCCGATGATCCAGCCGCCGAGGGAGGTCAACAGGATCGTCACCGCCGGCAGCACCGCATGCTGCACGAGGTCGACGATGAAGTCCCAGCTGAACGCGGGGGTGGTGGTGGCCGCGTACGCCCCTGTGGTCGGGAACCAGTGCAGCACGTAGCCGAGGAAGAACAGCAGCAGCAGGGCGGTCCAGAAGTACGGGAACGTCGACATGAAGCTGCCGGACAGGGTCGGGAGCGAGTCGAGCCAGGTACCGCGCTTCCACGCTGCCGCGACACCGATCAGGGTGCCGAGGACGAACGCCAGGATCGTGACGACCCCGACGAGGATCAGCGTGTACGGCAGGGCCTTCGACACGAGGTCGCCGACGGGCTGCGGGTAGAAGGTGTAGCTCGTCCCGAAGTCGAGGGTGATGACCTGGTGCAGGTAGCTGACGTACTGGTCCCACAGGTTGCCGGTCGGTACCCCGAGCTGAGC
>NZ_JBHTLD010000534.1:0-573 GCF_042678745.1 Pontibacter rugosus
GGACGACGGTTCGTGACCTCGTCGCCGTGAGGAAGGCCGACCGCACGTTCTCGTCCGGATCGGTCGCCAGTGCGATCTCGACGGCGAGGGGGAGGTCCTCTTCGCACGCGAGTTCCCACCGCTGCGAGGTGTCGCCGTGGATCGCCGTGAGCATGTCCGGATGGACGCCGAGGCCGCGCTCGCCGCGATCCGGTCGCAGCGAGGTCTGGCGGGGGCCGTCCCCGACGCGGGCTGTGGGGAAGCCGACGCCCGTGTACACGGTATGGGCGATCGGCAGGAACTGGAGCGCCTCGTGCAGTGCGGTCGCAGCGTCCTGCACCGCGGAGGCGGTCACGTCTCCGTCGGCGACCTGGAGCGCCGTGGCGTAGGCGGACAGTGCCGCGTGCTGCTGGTCGATGGCCCGGGCGAACATCTTCTTGCCCCTGGCGGCGTCGCCGAGGAGCCGCGGGTCCAGGTGCAGCGTGACGGCGCTCGGGTCCTGCAGGTGTCCCCGTGGCGTGCCACCGCCCGACATCGTGAAGCTGAAGGTCTCGTCGTCGGGCACGTCGGCATCGGTCATGCTGCCGACGCTAT
>NZ_JBHTLD010000535.1:0-571 GCF_042678745.1 Pontibacter rugosus
GGCAGAGATTACAGTACAAGTAGTAGCAACAGATGATCGAGAAGGTACTCCACCGGGGCAACATGCTCCGGGCATACACGCACGTTGTGGCCAACAAGGGTTCGGCCGGCGCGGACGGTATGCGGGTAGAGGAGCTGGCTTTGCACCTGAAAGAAAACAGGGGCGCCATCGCCACCGCCATCTGCAACGGCAGGTACCTGCCACAGCCCATCCTGGGGGTAGAGATACCCAAGAGCAACGGCAAGAGTCGTCTGCTGGGCATTCCCACCGTCACCGACCGCATGCTGCAACAGGCGGTTAACCAGGTGCTCACGCCGCTCTTTGAGCTAGAGTTCAGGGAGCACAGCTACGGCTTCCGCCCGGGCCGCAACGCCCACCAGGCCCTGCAGCAGGCGCACAAGTGCATCCATGAAGGCTATCAGCACATCGTGGACATCGACCTTGCCAACTTCTTTGACGAGGTGGACCACTGCCTGCTTTTGCAACTGCTCTACCGGAAGGTAAAATGCCCCCTGACCCTGCGCCTGATCCGTAAGTGGCTCCGGGCTCCCATCCTCATCAAAGGGAGACT
>NZ_JBHTLD010000537.1:0-568 GCF_042678745.1 Pontibacter rugosus
CTCGCCGCTGCCGCCACCTCGATCGCCTCGATCGTCCGGACCGGGCTGCGGAAACTCTCGGTCGAGCGGGTCGACGGGGACTTCGTGCTCGAGACGCCGCTCGGCGGCGCGCTCCGTCAGGCGGGGTTCACGGCGACCCCGCAGGGGCTGCGGCTCCGTGTGTGAGGCGAGCCGCGCCTCCCGGCCGTGCGGTGACCACATGCCGGAGGTGCCCCGTGCCTGAAGGCGACACCGTCTACCGGGCGGCCCGCCGCCTGCACACCGCGCTGGCGGGCAAGGTCCTGACGAAGAGCGACTTCCGGGTCCCGGCCTTCGCCACCCTCGACCTGGTGGGGCGCACCGTCGACGAGGTCGTGCCCCGCGGCAAGCACCTGCTGCACCGGATCGGCGACCTGACCGTGCACTCGCACCTGAAGATGGAGGGCCGGTGGGACGTCTACGCGCCCGGTGACCGCTGGCGACGTCCGGCGCACCAAGCCCGGGCGATCCTGGACGCCGAAGGAGTCTCCACCGTCGGCTTCGCGCTCGGGGTGCTCGAGGTCGTCCCGCGCGACCAGGAGTCCGAGGT
>NZ_JBHTLD010000538.1:0-541 GCF_042678745.1 Pontibacter rugosus
CCCCGGCACGAAGGCGATGGTGAGAGCCGCGGTCATGCAGACGAGCATAGGGGCCGTACCCTTGTCCTCATGGCGCAGGAACAGACCATGAAGCCCGAGACGGCTGCGAAGAAGCTCGGCATCTTGCTGACGGCCGCTCCGGAGTCCTTCCAGAGCGCTCCCCTCACGCGGACCGCCTTCGACGAGCTCCGGACCGAACCCCCGACCTGGCTCGAGGACCTCCGACGCGACGGCCCGCACCCGCGACCCGTCGTGGCGCAGAAGCTCGGCATCTCGATCTCGGGTCTGAGCCGCGCCGGGATCGACGACGCGCTGACGACGGCGGACATCAAGACGCTGCTCGAGCAGAAGCCCGAGTGGCTCGTCCGCGAGCGTGCGACGCAGGCCGCCGTGCACGCCGAGAACGCCCGCGTGAAGCAGGAGCGCGCCGCCAAGGCCGCTGCCCGCGCCGAGGACTGACCCCACTCCGCCGCACCGAGGACGCCCCACGTGCACGAGACCGTCGCCGACGCCATGCTGGTCGTGCCGCAGTTCGCTTCCG
>NZ_JBHTLD010000539.1:0-564 GCF_042678745.1 Pontibacter rugosus
GCGCCTGCAGCAGCTGCATCCGTTCGAGGAGTGAGGGCTGCTGGTCGGCGCCGGTCATGCCCACCTCGCCTCGATCTTCGATCGGCCCTGGGCATAGCGCTCGGCGCTGCTGGCGGCGGCTCCGGCAGCGAGGCCGAGGATGCGGTTCATCTCGGCGAGACGAGCCGACCACTGGGCCTGGGCCTGGTCGTAGGCATCGGATGCTTCACCGCTCCACGCCGCTCGGAGTGTGGACACTTCTGCATCGAGCGCATCCAAGGCGTCAGCGATACCGCGATTGGCTTCCCCCACCGCAGCTGCTGCCCCCCGTATGCGCCCCGGGTCGTATGACTTCACGGGACTCATGCGCTCGAGTTTATCGAGGCTGTGGAATATCGCCAGGGGGAATTGAACTCGAAAACTGTTCCGCCCCTCAGAAACCGGGGTACTCCTGCAGCTTCTGCTCGAACTCCGCGCGGTCGGCGTCGCTGAGAAGACCACTCGCGATGACGACCATCTGCAGACCCTCCAACGGCTCGCCGGTGCGGGCGTTCTGCGCCTCTCGCGCCGTGCGGAAGTCTCCGG
>NZ_JBHTLD010000540.1:0-564 GCF_042678745.1 Pontibacter rugosus
TCGAAGTCCGTCGTCGTCGACGCCCCCACCACCGGCAAGACCGGCAAGACCGGCAAGGTCCGCGGCTCGTACGACTCCGTCACCGGCGGCGTCGGCACGGCCACCGTGCGGGGCTGGGCGATCGACCCGGACGTCTGGGACCCGGTCAAGTACAAGATCCACGTCGACGGCGTGAGCACGAACAGCGGTGTCGCGGACGCCACCGACGTCGCGGCGGACCACCCCACCTGGGGCTCGGACGTCGGCCTGACGCTCCGGCTCACCGGACTGAAGGCCGGCAAGCACACCGTGCGCGTCTACTTCCAGGACCTGCAGGGCGGCAAGTACGTCAGCTTCGGCACCAAGTCCGTGACCGTGACCGCCGCATCGTCCGCCGAACCCGACGCGTCGGGGACGACGGGCAAGACGGGCAAGACGGGTTCGGTCAAGGGCGCGTACGAGTCCGTGACCGGCGGCGTGAACAGCGCCACGGTGCGCGGCTGGGCGATCGACCCCGACGTCTGGGACCCGGTGCAGTACAAGATCCACGTCGACGGTGTCGCCATCGCCCCCGGAGCCGCGAAC
>NZ_JBHTLD010000541.1:0-563 GCF_042678745.1 Pontibacter rugosus
TGCTGTTCACCCAGTTCGCGTTCTTGTCGCACGAGGCTGCGCACCGGCAGATCTTCGTCTCCAACACCTGGAACGACCGGGCCGCTCGCTTCGGCGGCACGTTCCTCGCCGGCATCAGCTACGCGTGGTGGATGAACAAGCACACCCGGCACCACGGCAACCCGAACACCGTCGGCAAGGACCCGGACATCGCCCCCGACGGCATCCGCTTCCTGCCGGAGGACGCCGCCGCCGTGAAGGGTGGCGTGATGAAGACCTTCATGCGCTACCAGGGGTGGCTGTTCTTCCCCCTCCTCACGCTCGAGGGCCTGAACCTGCACCGCTACGCCGTCATGTCGATCGTGACCGGCAACGGCACCAAGGCCGACAAGAAGCACCGCCTCATCGAGGGCGCGCTGCTGGTGGCGCGGTTCGCGATCTACCTGACGGTGGTGTTCTGGTTCCTGCCGTTCGGGATGGCGTGCGCGTTCCTCGGGGTGCAGCTGGCCGTGTTCGGCGTGATGATGGGTGCTTCGTTCGCTCCGAACCACAAGGGGATGCCGACCATCGCCCACGACGCGAAG
>NZ_JBHTLD010000542.1:0-562 GCF_042678745.1 Pontibacter rugosus
GAACCCCGAGCAGCTCTTCGCCGCCGGGTACGCCGCGTGCTTCCTCGGTGCGCTGCACGCCGCCGGCAAGGAGCTCGAGCTCGACACCACCGGCGCCGAGGTCTCCGCCGAGGTCGGCATCGGCGGCATCGGCAACGGGGGCTTCGGGCTCGCCGTGGAGCTCGACGTCTACGCCCCGAGCGCCCCGCAGGAGCAGCGGCAGCGTCTGGCCGAGCGCGCGCACGAGATCTGCCCGTACTCGAACGCCACTCGCGGCAACATCACGGTCACGCTGTCCATCGTCGACTAGCGTTCCGCCGGTGGTCACCGACGAGACGCGCTGCCCCTGCCTGAGCGGCAACCCCTACGGCGAGTGCTGCGGCCCCCTGCACGCCGGGGCGGTGGCGCCGACCGCGGAACGGCTCATGCGCTCGCGCTTCAGCGCCTTCGCGCTGGGCCTGCCGGAGTACCTGCTGCTCACCTGGCACCCGCGCACGCGTCCGGCGGGCCTCGAGTTGGATGCGTCCCAGCGCTGGACACGGTTGGACGTGCTGGCGACCACCTCGGGAGGCCCGTTCGACTC
>NZ_JBHTLD010000543.1:0-562 GCF_042678745.1 Pontibacter rugosus
GCCGACGAAGACCTGCCCGGTGGCGACGGCGAGGTCGGACGCGGAGCGGACGTCGCTGCCCGGTGACCCGAGGACCGTCAGGGTGTCCGCGGTCATCCGGCCCGACGCCAGGGCCATCATCGCCGCCGTCGACCCGTACGAGTGCGCGACGATGTTGACCCGCGGTCGGTCGTCCGCGCGGAGCGCACGCAGTCCGGCGACGGTCCGTTCGAGCCGCTGGGCCCCGGTCCGCGCGAGTTCGAGCGACATGATGTTGGACAGGTCCGGCGTGCGGTACCCCATCCAGGCGACCACGGCGACACCCGACCCGTTGCCGGTCGCGGCGAGCGGGGCGAGGGTGGCCTGCTCGCTGGACAGGTCGTTCGCCGTGTTCGTGAAGTCGGTCATCTGTCCGGTGACCGTGAAGAACATGCCCGGCACCACGACGGTGACGTCGGCCGCCGTGTCGAGGTCACCGATGCTGATCGCCGCACGCCCGGAGTCCCGGGGGTCCAGCGTCACGAGGAAGCGCCGCGGGTCACCCGGTTCGTGCACCAGCGAGTCCCGCACCTGCCCGAGCATC
>NZ_JBHTLD010000544.1:0-561 GCF_042678745.1 Pontibacter rugosus
GTGGTGCGCCCGAGCGGGTCGGTCACGCTTGTGATGCGGTCTGCATCGTCGTACGTACGGGTTGTGACGCCGCCCGTTGGGTCGGTGACGGCGGTGAGCCGACCTCGCTCGTCGTGGGCGAAGGTGGTGACACCGCCGAGACCATTGACGGTCGCCGCAAGCTGACCCGAGGCGTCGTAGCGGAACCGGCGCCGGCCGTACCGGGCGTCATGGACCGAGACGAGCCTCCCGGCAGCGTCGTAGCGGAACCGACTGGTGCCGGAACCCGGCGTCGTCCGCGCGACCACGCGCCCGACTGCGTCGTAGACGACCTGCTCTGTGTCCCCGGTGGGCAGCGTCCACCGGACGACACGCGAGTGCGCGTCGTACTCGAGTACGGTGCGTGCGCCGCTCGGATCGGTTGCGGCCGACGGACGGCCGCAGAGGTCGTACTCGTAGGTTGCGCGGACGCCGGACGGGGTGGTGAGCGATATCACCCGGCCCGCGAGGTCGCGTTCAATCCTGGTCAGTCCGCCCTCCCCATCGACAAGTTCGACGGGGCGTCCCGCAGCGTCGTAGGTG
>NZ_JBHTLD010000545.1:0-560 GCF_042678745.1 Pontibacter rugosus
GTCGCTCACCGTGGTGCGCCGCGCGTCCGGCGCGAGAACACGCTGCCCGCCCTCGCGGTCGCCGAGGCGCTCGGCGCCGAGGTGATCGAGGTCGACGTCCGTCGCACCGCCGACGGCGTCGCCGTCCTGCTGCACGACGAGACCCTCGGCCGGATGTGGGGCGACGCCCGCCGCGTGGCCGATGTCGACTGGTGCGACGTCGCGCGGCTCGGCAACGGCCTCGACCGGATCCCGCGGCTCGACGGTGCGCTCGAACGCCTCGACGGCTGCCGGTCGACCCTGCTCGTCGACCTGACCGACGCCGAGGACGCCCTGGTCGCCGCCCGCACCGTCGCGGGCTTCACCGGTTCCACCGCGGTGGCCTGGTGCGGGGCGCCCGCGGCGATGGCAGCCGTCCGCTCCGTGCTGCCCGACGCCGACGTCTGGCTGGCGTGGGAGTCGCTCGACCCGCCCGTCCCCGCGGACCTCGACGCGCTCCACCCGTCGACGCTCAACCTCGACGTCGCCTTCCTCACCCCGCACACCGTCGAGGTCGCGCACGCCCTGGGCCTGCGCGTCGC
>NZ_JBHTLD010000546.1:0-559 GCF_042678745.1 Pontibacter rugosus
CTGTTCGCCTTGACGGTACCGGCGATGGTCTTCCACTGCGACCCGGTCGAGTACAGGCCGATCCGCTTCACGCCGGCGGTCTTGAGCCCGACGATCATGCCCTGCATCGCCGCACGGTTCTGCGCGGTGTCGCGCTGGTACGACAGACCCGTCTCGACGTCGATCCACCAGCGGTAGGCGGACGGGTTCGGGACCCCACGGCTCTGGACGTCGTCGTACCCGCGGGCGTAGCCGTACATGAACGAGCAGGCCAGGGTGAGCTGCTTCTTGCCGCTCTTGGTCACGCACGTGCCGAACGGGTTGGTGGGCACCGTGCCCTGGTAGCTGTTCGACGTCGGCCAGACCGAGGCCTGGAGCCCCGGGTTGGCGAACAGCGCGTACAGCTGGGTCTTCGGCTGGGCCGAACCGCCGACGGACTTCGATGCCCAGTCGAGCTGTTCGGCGAGGCACGGGTTCGTGGTGTTGCCGAGGGACTCGTTGACCCCGACGATGCCGAACGCCTGGTCGGTCGGCACCTGGCTGCCACACTGCGGCCAGGAGATGTCGACCCCCAGCGGTG
>NZ_JBHTLD010000547.1:0-550 GCF_042678745.1 Pontibacter rugosus
CTGCTCCACGGCCGCCTTCGTCGCCGGGTACAGCGCCGTGAAGGGGACGCCGACGCGGGACATCCACGAGCCGATGTTCACGATGACACCCGAGCCGCGCTCGACCATGCCCGGAGCCAGGGCGCCGACCAGGACGTGCGGTGCTCGGACGTTCGTGGCCCAGAGCGCTTCGGCGTCGTCATCGGGGAGCAGCGCCGTCGGGCCGACCGGGTAGACGCCGGCGTTGTTGACGACGATGTCGACCCGGCCACCGAGGGCCGCTGTGGCACGGGCAGCGAGGTCGCGGACGGCGTCGGGATGCGCGTTCAGCTCGCCGATGACGGCCACGGCGGAGCCACCTGAGGCGGTGATGGCGTCCACCACGGCCTGCGTGCGCTGCGGGTCGCGGCCGGCGACACCGACCTTCGCGCCGGAGGCGGCGAGGACCCTGGCGACGGCTTCGCCGATGCCGCTCGAGGCGCCGGTCACCAGCGCGGTCCGGCCGGCCAGTCGGTCGTCGGAGGTCAAGGAGTCGAGGAGTGCTTCGTTGGTCTGCATGCTCCGATGCTCG
>NZ_JBHTLD010000548.1:0-548 GCF_042678745.1 Pontibacter rugosus
CGCCTCTCTCGCACTTGGGCCGCATTACTGCGGCCTAGTCAATTTCTTATTCTCTCTCTTTCCCATCATGTCAAAGAACTTTCTCCTAAGATGCTAGACAGTAGACCCTGGGTGAAAAACACCCTGTCCGTTGCCGCTCTTAAAGTTAGAAGCAAAAACCTACCGTCTCTGCTGTGTGTCGTATGTGGAGAATAACGGAGTCGAACCGTTGACCTCCTGCGTGCAAGGCAGGCGCTCTAGCCAGCTGAGCTAATCCCCCGTGGTAATCCAAGCTGGGCTTGGCTATTGGTGGGCCTGCGTGGACTCGAACCACGGACCTCTACATTATCAGTGTAGCGCTCTAACCACCTGAGCTACAAGCCCGCTTTTGGCCGGGCCTGCCCGTCCGCTGCAATTGTTTTTTTGATCGAATGCCGAGACAGAGATAACAGGGTCCGGAAAGCCCGGGCGGGCCAGGGTCGTCCCTAGAAAGGAGGTGATCCAGCCGCACCTTCCGGTACGGCTACCTTGTTACGACTTAGCCCCAGTTACCAGTTTTACCCTAGACG
>NZ_JBHTLD010000549.1:0-548 GCF_042678745.1 Pontibacter rugosus
GTCGACAGGTCGACCAGCGGGAGTTCCCACTCGACGCCGATGGTCGACGGGCGGGACTCGGTGAAGCGGATGTCCATGCCGTCCATCCTGCCCGGAACGTTGTCGGACACGCACAACGATCCGTCCGCCGGTCGCACGGACCCCGCAGAATGGGCGCATGAGCAGCGTCGCTTCCGCCCCCGTCGTCCCGGAGTCGCTCCGGAGCGTGGCGTCACCCTGGACCCTCGGGCCCCTGCACCTGCCGAACCGGGTGGTGATGGGGTCGATGCACACCGGGCTCGAGGTGCAGGACGACGGTGGTGCCGGCATGGCCGCGTTCTACCGGGAGCGTGCAGCCGGCGGAGCCGCGTGCATCATCACCGGCGGCATCGCGGTCAACGACGAGGCCCGCGGTGGTCCGGACTTCGCGGTGTTCGGGGTCGGGGGAGCCGACGAGCGGTTCCGGGTCGCGGTGCAGGCCGTGCACGACGAGGGCGGGACGATCCTGGCGCAGCTGTTCCACGCCGGTCGGTACGCCCTGGCGTCGGGGATGCTCGACCGGCACGGGG
>NZ_JBHTLD010000550.1:0-547 GCF_042678745.1 Pontibacter rugosus
GGTGCGTGGCGTGCGGCCGACGGTTTCAGCCGGCTTTCCCGGTGTTTGCGTGCCCAAAACGCCGCTCTCGTTTAGTTATCTTGGGCTTTTCGGGGCTTATCCGTGGAATCACGACGGTGACTTCCAGTCCGCGCGGGTCGAGATTACGCATTGAAGCAGTGCCTCCGGCGAGCTGGGCTGTGGCTTGGACGATCGCGAGGCCGAGTCCGGATCCTCCGAGTTTCGGCTGGCCGTCAGTCGGTCGCGCTGTACGCGCCTTGTCCGGCCTGGTAAACCGGTCGAACGCCACGGCGATGAAGTCCGGAGGCACACCGGGGCCGTCATCAGTGACCGTCAGCCGGGCGGAGCTGTCTTCCAGCGACCAGGCGACTGTGATCGTCCCAGATTCCGGGAGTGCGTCGATCGCGTTGCTGGCAGTGTTGGTGATGAGTTGACTCATTCCGCGGCGATCCAGTCGGAACACGTGGGGTTCCTGCGTTGCATTTTCTTCCGAGTCGGATCCGTCTTGCGGATCGATGTTGAATTCGATCGTGATGTTTTTTGCGGC
>NZ_JBHTLD010000551.1:0-547 GCF_042678745.1 Pontibacter rugosus
TCTGCGCCCGTGGTGTCCTGTCCACCGCCGAGTGCTTTCCAGAGCGCCGCGACGTCCTCCGGGGACATCTCACCGAGGCGGTCGGCGAGGTTCCGGTCGAGCATCAAGAGCGCGCCGAGCTCGGTCGGCGACAACGACGCGAGGGTGCTCGCCAGGTCCGCGTCGGACAGGCCCACGCCACGACCGTCGATGCTCCCCAACCGCCCGAGGGTCTCCGGCCCCGTGATCACACGGAGCAGGGCGGCGTCCGCAGCTGCGCGGTCGAGCACGAGCTGGTCCCACTGCGCATCGAGCGCCGACGACTGGTCGGCGTTCTCCGTGACCGCCCGTTGTGCGTTCGAGAGGCTCGTGGCGACCGCCTCGGTCGCGCCGGCCGCCTTCGCTGCTCGCTCGATCGCCGGCATCGCGGACTGTTGGGCGGCGACCGCGATCGCCAGCGTCGCGCGCTGCAGGCGGATGGTGTCCGCGTCGTCCTTGATCCGCTGGACGTCCTTCGCGTACTGGTCGAAGGCGTCGCCCGCCGCGTCGAACAGGGCGACCAGCCCCG
>NZ_JBHTLD010000552.1:0-546 GCF_042678745.1 Pontibacter rugosus
TGGAACATCGGCAGCACCGCGTACACGACGTTGTCGCCGCGGCGGATCTGCGGCACCCACGCCCGGGCCTGGGCGGCGTTCGCCAGCAGGTTCCGGTGACTCAGGACCGCACCCTTCGGCGTCCCGGTGGTGCCGGAGGTGTACTGGATCAGTGCGACGTCGTCGGTGGCCGGGCGCGGGTGCCGCTTCGACAGCTTGCGGGTGTCGGCGACGTCGTCCCACTTCACCGTGCCACGGACCTTCGTCGTCAGCTTCGCGCGGGACTCGCGGGCCTTCGCGACCGGCAGCGCCAGGGCGAGCCGGGTGCTCCGGGGCATCGCACGGGTGATGTCGACCGAGACGATCGCGTCGAGGTGCACGTCGGCCGGGAAGTCCTGCAGCGTCGCGACGGACTTGTCCCAGGCGATGGCGACCTTGGCGCCGTGGTCCTCGAACTGGTGGCGGAGCTCCCGCGGAGTGTACAGCGGGTTGTGCTCGACCACGATCGCGCCGAGCCGCAGCACCGCGTAGAACGCCACGATGTGCTGGGGGCAGTTCGGCAGCACG
>NZ_JBHTLD010000553.1:0-541 GCF_042678745.1 Pontibacter rugosus
GGAGCAGCGCTGCGTTGACTCGCGACGACCCATCGGCGCCGACGAGGTCGTGTGCGTGGGCGACCACGGGGATCCCGGCCCGCCGCCCGGCGAGTCCACCCCAGATGTGTGCCTTCGCCGAGTGGGTCGTCAGCACGTCGACACCGAGCGCGCGCAGGACGCGGGTGAGTTCGTGGGTGGCGCGGAGTGTGCTGACCGTCTTCGCGAGGAGCCCAGCTCCCGTGGCGGCGGTGTGGTGCCGGACGGTCGCATCGAGGGGAACGACCTGGCAGCGCACCCCGGAGTCGGCGAGGCGTTCCTCGAGCGGGCCGTGTTCGCCGAGGACCACGATCGGTTCGATCCTCGTGCACGAGGCGGTCACCCGGGCGACGAGCAGTTCTGCCCCGGAGAGGGCTGCGGAGTGGCTGAGGAAGGCCACCAGAGGCAACCGATCAGTTGTCATGCATTCAGCATATCAAGTATTGTATAGAACGTGACATACATATGTCCGCGGGTCCGATGACGCGCCCGACACCTCCCGCTCCAGATCGGAACACACCAT
>NZ_JBHTLD010000554.1:0-540 GCF_042678745.1 Pontibacter rugosus
GTGAGGGTTTTGGAGCCCAGAGCGGCCAACAGGCCGGCTTCGGGACTGTTGGGTAGGCAGGCCATGCGGGTAGTAACCATCGGCCCGAACGTGATGCCCGTGCCGCTTATATTCTCCTTGAGCCAGAGTTGTTGGTAGCAGAAAGTCGCCAGGAGCAGTACCTTTTTTGAGGGCTAGGTGTATAGTCCCAGCGTGAGGTGGGTCGGGTCCTGGGTAAAGTTAACGGGGTTTTTCTGCCACTCGGCACAGACAAATTCATGTGGCGTGAGGCCGCGCAAGGTCTTAAGCCGTTTGGCGTGGTTGTAAGCCAGCAAAAAGGCTTGTAGGTGCTCGTTGAGCTCTTGCGTGGTCTGATAGTGAAAGCGCTGAACGGTGGCCTCTTTCAGCGTGCGATTCATCCGTTCGACTTGGCCGTTGGTCCAGGGGTGAGCGGGCTTGGTCAGACGATGCTCGACGCCATACTCGCGGCAGATGCGGTCAAAACTGTGACCGCCTGGCAGTACTTGATGCGGCTGTGCTGTGAACTGCACGCCATTATCG
>NZ_JBHTLD010000555.1:0-540 GCF_042678745.1 Pontibacter rugosus
GGCGCGCAGCTGGCCCACATCAAAGTGCGCAACCCATTCATCAAGTACGTGCCCTCGTTTCTGCTGCTGCTATTGTCGCTTTTCGTAGCCGCCGCGCATGCCGGTCTGATTGGCGCATGAGCAAATTCACGGTTCTGCTCATCTGGCTCTCCAGCTTATCCTTCCTGGGCTACGGAATAGGCTACTTCATTTCCCCGAAGCTTCAGGAAGAATTCAAACGCTTCGGTCTGGCCAAGTTCGGCCCGCTGACGGGGGCGCTGGAAATACTGGGGGCCGTTGGGCTTCTGGTAGGCCTTTGGGTGCCGCTGATTCTGCTGCTGGCCTCCGGGGGCCTGACGCTGCTGATGCTGCTGGGCTTTGGGGTTCGGCTGAAGATAAAGGACGGCTTCTGGGCCTCGCTGCCGTCGTTCCTGTTTATGCTGCTGAATGCCTACATCTTCTACGAGGTGCTACAGGTATACCTGTAGGCCCCGTTAGCAGCAGCCGCTTAAGTCCCGGCAAAGCGCTGCTTCATTGCCACGCCAAGCGCTGTGCTTTGGG
>NZ_JBHTLD010000556.1:0-539 GCF_042678745.1 Pontibacter rugosus
TTTGCATCACGCAAAACAACGACTCTAAAAGTAGAGTCAAAACATCAAAAGATGGCAAGAGAAGAAAACGTTCTTCTATAAGTTCTTTGAGAGATTGCTTGAGACAGAAATTTAAGGTAATCTGCGCAGGTGGTTGAAACATATCAACTGTGTTGGTTCTAGTAATAGAATAAAAAAGAAAGCCGGGGTCTGACAGACACATTTCTACCTTAGGGTAGATGAAAACTTTACAATGGAGAGTTTGATCCTGGCTCAGGATGAACGCTAGCGGCAGGCCTAATACATGCAAGTCGAACGGACCAGGAGGCTTCGGTTTCTTGGTTAGTGGCGCACGGGTGCGTAACGCGTATGCAACCTACCTTCCACAGGGGGATAGCCCCGGGAAACCGGGATTAATACCGCATGACACAATCGGATGGCATCATCTGATTGTCAAAGCTTCGGCGGTGGAAGATGGGCATGCGTGCCATTAGCTAGTTGGCGGGGTAGAGGCCCACCAAGGCTACGATGGCTAGGGGTTCTGAGAGGATGGTCCCCCA
>NZ_JBHTLD010000557.1:0-539 GCF_042678745.1 Pontibacter rugosus
GCCACGAAGGACCGCGCAGGATCGACGAGGAAGCCCTGCCGGAGCGCCTCGCGCCCGACGAGCATCCGGAAGCCCATCTGGTCGCGGTTGCTCAGCGTGACCTCGGACTCGACGACGCGCCCGGCCAGGGCGATCTGCGTCAGCACCACGATGCGTTCCTGGGTGTGCCCGGTGGAGCTGCGGACGACGCGCCGGTCGTGCACGTCGCACTCGATCGTGGCGGCGTCGGCATCGGTGTCCTGCCAGGGGTGCAGCGAGAACCGGACCCGCTCGCCGGGCAGTTCCTCGAGGTCGAAGGCGTGCAACGCGGAGCTCCGGGCGCCGGTGTCGAGCTTCACCTTGATCCACGGCACGCCGAGGTCCGGCAGGCCCGCCCACTCCCGCCACCCGGCGACGACGAGCCCGCTGTCGGAGGACTTCGGAGCTCGGGCCATGTGCCCATCCTGTCGCATGCTCCGCGGCCACGTCCGCATGCTTTGATGGAGCGTCGCCGTCGATCCGACCCAGCGGAGAACCCCTCGATGAAACTCGCCATCCTG
>NZ_JBHTLD010000558.1:0-501 GCF_042678745.1 Pontibacter rugosus
AGCAGGGGACGATCCTGACCCGCGACAAGAAGGGCAACGCGACCGGGTACGACCCCGCCGCCGTGAAGCTCGTCGCACCGTCCAAGAAGGACGCGAAGCCCGTCGACGCCGCCGAGATGCAGCGCCGGTTCGAGGACGCCCTGGCCGACGAGCTGCACCGCATGCTCGAGGACAAGGTCGTCGAGCACGTCGAGGAGATCGACCTCGGGCTCATCCTCGGCGCCGGCTACCCGTTCCACGCCGGTGGGATCAGCCCGTACCTGGATCGCTCCGGTGCCTCCGAGCGTGTCTTCGGCGGTACGTTCCACGAGCCCCGGATCGTCGGCCCCGCTTCCCGCTAGGCCCAGTACGCAAAACACCGGTGTTCGCGCACCGAACACCCGCAAACCGCGGAGTGCAGCGCGAACACCGATGTTTTGCTGACCGGACCCGGACCGGACCCGGACCGGACCCGGACCCGGACCGGACCCGGGCCGAGCGGTCAGCGGTCGGACGCGGCGG
>NZ_JBHTLD010000559.1:0-536 GCF_042678745.1 Pontibacter rugosus
TGGACGAAGGTGTAGCGGGGGGAGTCGGCGACCGGGGCGAGGTTCGCTTCGTTGCCGGAGTAGGTCAGCGCGTCGTAGACGACGACCTCGGCGCCCTCGAGGCCGGGGTACGCGTCCTCCAGCGTGCGGCGGACGAAGTTCGAGCCGATGAAGCCGGCTCCTCCGGTGACGAGGATCTTCACGAGGTCTCTTCCTTTGCGTTGTCGACGGCGACGCGGATGGCGGCACCGGCGGGGTCGTCGGATCGAAAGCCGATTGTACGGGGCCGAGGCTCAGTCGGCCGTGCGGGCACGTCGACGTCGACGACGGCCGACGACGAGCACGGTCACGGTCGTGAGCACGGCGATCCCGACGGTCCCGCCCGTGACGAGCCACCCGGCGGTGAGCCCGGGCACCGAGTAGGACAGCCGGACGGTGTGCGAGCCCCGCGGGACCCAGACCGCGCCACCGGCGTTGTCCGCGGCGACGAGGTCGGTCGGCTCGCCGTCCACCGTGGCGTGCCAGCCCGGACGCCGGAGCGAGTCCGCGACCACGAG
>NZ_JBHTLD010000560.1:0-533 GCF_042678745.1 Pontibacter rugosus
AAATAGAACGTCATTCAGAGCGAAGCGAAGAATCTCGCGTGCTGAAGTAATCCTGTCGTAGGAAATTACTTCGGCACGCGAGATTCTTCGCTTCGCTCTGAATGACGTTCTTTTCTAATCCCTACAACCCTTTATTGCCCGGCTGCTGAGCATCGACTACGGCAATGGCGGTCATGTTCACTATTTCGCGTACCGAGGCACCGAGCTGCAGAATATGCACCGGCTTGCGCATGCCCATCAGCACCGGCCCAATCACCTCGGCGCCCCCTATTTCCTGCAGTACCTTGTAGGCAATGTTGCCGCTGATAACGTTGGGGAAAATGAGCGTATTGGCCCCGCCGTGGGCCGCCAGCGGCGAAAACGGGTACTGCTCCTGCAGCAGCTCGTGGTTGAGAGCCGTGTTGGCCTGCATCTCGCCGTCGAGCAGCAGCTCGGGGTAGCGGGCTTTGGCCAGCTCGGTGGCGCGGCGGGCTTTGTCTGGCAGTTCGCCGGGGTTCGAGCCGAAGTTGGAGTAGCTGATAACGGCCACCCGC
>NZ_JBHTLD010000561.1:0-530 GCF_042678745.1 Pontibacter rugosus
GGGCACCGACCAGGCGCGACACGGTGTGGCGTTCGCCGAACTCGCTCATGTCGAAGCGGAGCATGGCGGACTCGTCACCGAACAGCGACGACGCCAGGGCCTTCGCGAGTTCGGTCTTGCCGACGCCGGTCGGTCCGAGGAACAGGAAGCTGCCCACCGGACGACGCGGGTCGCCCATGCCGGTCCGGCTGCGCCGAACCGCCTTGGCGATCGCCCGCACGGCGTCGTCCTGGCCGACGACGCGGTCGTGCAGCTCGGACTCGAGCGCGGCGAGCCGCGTCTTGTCGGCCGAGCCGAGTCGGGTCACCGGGATCCCGGTGGCACGGGACACCACGGCGGCGATGTCGGCTTCCGTGATCGACGTGTCCGCGGATTCCGGACGGGAGGTCTGGCTGGCGTCCGCCGACGAGGCGGCGGTGATCCGGGCCTCCAGTCCGACGATCTCGTCACGCAGGTCGGACGCTTCCTCGTAGTGCTCCTCGGCGACCGCGCTGTCCTTGCGGGCGGTCAGATCGGCGACCTGGGCCCGC
>NZ_JBHTLD010000562.1:0-529 GCF_042678745.1 Pontibacter rugosus
GTTGTAAAGCAGCAGTCCATCGGCCGATTGCTCGAACAGTGCCCGGTAAATATCGGGCGAAAGTGCGGCGGATTTGTTGGCGGCCGAGTTGCTCGGAGAAGGAGGCATGAGGGAGGCAGAGAATGGCAAAATGGCTTCCCCAACAAGCGGGTCCCCGAACGAAGTTCTTAAATTGGGAACAATTCCCGAATAATCCACCTTTTTGCGCCGCTAACCCTTCTGCCTGTTTTGCCGCCCCGTCTGGTTTTCACCGTCACCACCGACCTAAATTACGACCAGCGAATGCAGCGCATCTGCGCTACACTGGCCCGCGCCGGCTATGCTGTGCTGCTGGTAGGCCGGCAGGGGCCGGCTTCGCAGCCATTGGGCCCGCAGCCGTACGCCCAGCACCGGCTGCGCTGTTTTTTTCAGCACGGAAAAATATTCTACGTAGAATACAACCTGCGCCTGCTGCTGTTTCTGACGGGCCAGCGGGCGGCGGCCTGGTGCGCCATCGACCTCGATACGGCCCTGCCCGTGTGGCTGCGGG
>NZ_JBHTLD010000563.1:0-526 GCF_042678745.1 Pontibacter rugosus
GAACTGAAAGCCAACTTTTTAAAATATTTACTTTCATCATTGTGGTTCCTTAGTAAGATGTGTTTTGTATGTAATGACTTGTTCTCTAAAATCATACCTACATAATCTCCTTCCAAAATAGTTATGTCATAGGCATTACTCAAAGAAATATCACGCAGTTTCGCTCGGGATTTTACTTGTAAAGGTGTTTTTGAAAGTAGGTATACAGCTTTGTTCTCTCTTTCAACAAAAAGAACATCATTCAAAATACCTTTAACATACTCGATATCTTCTTTTACGGGCTGTGATTTGACAGTAGCTAGTAAATCGACTTTGTATCCTAATTTTACCAAAGATTTGATCCTTCTCCAAATATCAACACCTCCTCCATAATCCGAGGGGTATGGAAAGCTTGGGCTGACAACTAATATACTCTTCATTCGATGACTTTTGAATTAGTTTTCAGATGGAATATGCGGTAATAAACTACCAGCGCAAAGAAAATAATAATGTTTGGCTTAGTAGTAAGGGTTTCTATAAATAAACC
>NZ_JBHTLD010000564.1:0-526 GCF_042678745.1 Pontibacter rugosus
CCGGGTGCTTGCTGCCCGCGAAGACGACGTTCGACGAACCGCCCCAGGCGGCCGACTTGGTCTCGCCGGACTTCCACTGCGGCATCGGGGCGACGGCCCACTTGCCCGAGGTCGACGGGGCACCGCTCGAGATGGTGTTCGCACCCCAGACCGCGGAGACCCAGGTCCAGTCCTTGCCGCTGTCGTAGGCGTTGTTCCACTGGTCGGTGAAGCTCGGCAGGGTGTTCACGAGCTTCTTGTCGATCAGGTCCTGCCAGTAGTCGGCGACCTTCTTCGACGCGGCGTCGTCCAGGTTGACCTTCCAGTCCTGGCCGGAGTTCTCGAACCACTGGCCGCCGGCCTGCGAGACGAGCCCGGCGAACTGGTTGACGTCACCCTTGGCGAAGTTGGTGATGTTGCCGCCGAGCTTCTTGATCTTGACGGCGTCCTCGGCGTACTCCTCCCACGTCTTCGGGGCGTCGAGGCCGGCCTTCTCGAACAGGTCCTTGCGGTAGTACAGCGCCATCGGACCGGAGTCCTGCGGCAC
>NZ_JBHTLD010000565.1:0-526 GCF_042678745.1 Pontibacter rugosus
GCTCAACAACGTCATCGCCATCGGCGGCCTCGTCGTGTTCATCGCCCTGTACGGCACCAGCGGCAGCCAGCTCGACCAGTGGACCCCCGCGAAGATCGCACTCCTGGCCGGCAGCGCATCGCTCGGCGTCTTCGCCCAGGCCGCGTTCCTGCCGTTCTTCTGGAAGCGCGCCGGCCTGTCGTTCCGCCCCGACTTCCGGTGGCGCGGCGTGGGCCTCAAGTCCACGGGGACCGCTGCCGGCTGGCTCTTCGCGATGATCCTCGTCACCCAGATCGCCGGCATCGTGCAGTCGCAGGTCGCGTGGCTCGGACGGGACGACGGTCCGGGCAACGCCGTGCTCGGAAACGCCTGGCTGATCTTCATGCTCCCGCACTCGATCATCACGGTGTCCATCGCGACGGCCTACTTCACCCGGATGAGCCACGACGCCGAGCGCGGTGACCTCGACGCGGTCCGCCGCAACCTGTCGCTGTCCCTGCGCATCGTCGGGCTGTTCACCGTCTTCGCCTCGGTGGCACTGATCGTC
>NZ_JBHTLD010000566.1:0-524 GCF_042678745.1 Pontibacter rugosus
CATACTTAATTCACCTGAATAAAATCTTATTAATGTTGTAACAAACTAAATTACAACAACTTAATATCAAGCATTAATTAAATGATTTAAAAAATCTCTTTACCTTATGTTATAACATTTTAAATAAAAAAAAGCCGCAACCATACTTGGCTGCGGCTTTACTCTTAAGTATAGTGGTGCTTATTTTACCAGTTCATCCACGTACTGCACATATTCATCACGTGCCTGCTCCTGGCTTTTACCTTCCTGATTTTTCCAGGCATCCCACTTTGCAATGTTCTTAAAGTCAAAGCCACCTGGGCGCTCTATGTTTACATCTCCTTCTGATGCCTGCTTAAAAAGGGCATATAGCTTTAGGAGCACATCGTTGCTGGGGCGCTCAGATAAGGTCTTGGATTTTGCTACTGCGCTTTCGAATTCTTCTTGTGTTGCCATATTTTTTTACTTAATAAATATACTAGTGATAGCTCAAGATATACATTTTATGCGCTGCATGCATAACTTTTGTTTATTTTGTTTGCAAC
>NZ_JBHTLD010000567.1:0-524 GCF_042678745.1 Pontibacter rugosus
CGGTGTCGGGCCGAGGCCGCCCTGGTAGACGTCCTTCACGAACTTGAGCGAGTCCTCGAACTGCTTCGAGCCGGTGACCCACTTCTTGTCCTTGTACAGGGTGTTGCCGGAGCCGTCGGCGCCGTACAGGAGCATCTCGAAGCCCTGCATGGTCGAGGCCTCGCCCTGCGCCTTGCCCGAGTAGATGTTGAACGGGATGACGTCGGGCTGCTTCTCCTTGATGGTCTTCGCCGCCGCGAGCACGTCGTCCCACGTCTTCGGCTTCCACGGGACGTCGAGCCCGGCCCTCTTGAAGATGTCCTTGTTGTACCAGAGCGCTCGGGTGTCGGTGCCCATCGGGACGCCGTAGATCTTGCCGTCGTCACCCTGCCCGGCCTGCTTGGCGTTGTCGAAGAACTGGTCCCACTCGTCCCACTTGTCCGTGTACTTGTCGAGTGGCAGCAGGTAGCCCGCCTCGGCATCGGCCTTGACGAGGAACGTGTCCTCGTACATGACGTCCGGGGCGGTGGCCGGCGCCTTGTTCA
>NZ_JBHTLD010000568.1:0-524 GCF_042678745.1 Pontibacter rugosus
GTAGTAACCGGCTCGCGGGCCACCGAAGGCCGCTCCAATATCCTCACCACTGCCCCGGTCGACGTGATTTCGGCCCGCGAGATTAAGGTATTCGCCCAAACCGATGTCTCGCAGATTCTGACGTATATCGCGCCCTCGTTCCAGTCGTCGCGGCAGTCGATTTCCGACGGTACCGACCACATCGACCCGGCCTCGCTGCGTGGCCTCGGCCCCGACCAGGTGCTGGTACTCGTCAATGGCAAGCGCCGCCACTCTACGGCCCTGGTCAACATCAACGGCACGGTGGGCCGTGGCTCGGTGGGCACCGACCTCAACACGATTCCCAACGCCGCCATCAAGCGCATCGAAGTGCTACGCGACGGGGCAGCGGCCCAGTACGGCTCCGATGCCATTGCGGGCGTTATCAATGTGCAGCTGAAGGACGATACCACTGGCCTGCAGATCAGCAGCACCGTGGGCCAGCATTACGAGGACGACGGCGAGCTGTACCAGGCCGATGCCAACCTGGGCGTGGGCCTCAACGG
>NZ_JBHTLD010000569.1:0-523 GCF_042678745.1 Pontibacter rugosus
CATCCGGGAGCTCGTGCTGTCAGCGCTCTGACGTCACCGCGTCCGCGACGGCGCGGGCGACCTCGCTGGCCGGGGTGTCGGTCGCGTCGATGACCTCGGCCTCGGCGTGCAGCCAGCCGCGCGCCGCTTCGGCGTAGGCGTCGACGTACGCGAACCGGAACGTCGACGGGCCCACGATCGGGTCGTGCTGGATCCGGTCGCGGAGCGTCGGCTCGTCGACGTGCAGCACGAAGTGCCGGACCGGGATGCCGTGGGCGGCGAGTCCCGCGGCGATCTCGCGCCAGTAGGCCTCGACCAGGACCGTCATCGGCATGATGAGCGGTCCGCCCACGTAGTCGTGGACCCGGCGGGCGGTCTCGACCACGAGCGGCCGCCACGGGTCCCAGTGCTGGAAGTTGTCACTTGCCGGGAGCCCCGGCGTGACGTCCATCAGCACCTCGCCGACCTTCTCGGCGTCGAGGACCCGCGAGCCGGGCAGCAGCGGCTGGAGCAGTCGGCTCGTCGTCGTCTTGCCCGCCCCGTG
>NZ_JBHTLD010000570.1:0-521 GCF_042678745.1 Pontibacter rugosus
GTTCTGGTTCAATGCCGAGGAAGCCGAGGTATATGCCATGTCGTCGCTCTGCACCGCCGCCGTAGTGTGGCTGATGCTGAAGTGGGAAAACCGCGCCGACGAGTCCGATTCGGACCGTTGGCTGGTGCTCATTGCCTACGTTATCGGCCTGAGCATTGGAGTTCACCTGCTCAACCTGCTGGCTATTCCGGCCCTGGGCTTCATTTACTACTACCGCCGCACCCAGAACCCCACCCTGTGGGGCGGAGTGGCTACGCTGGCCATCAGCAGCGTAATTGTGGGCCTGATTCTGGCCGGCATCATTCCGGGCCTGCCCACGCTGGCGGGCGCCTTCGAGGTGTTCTTCGTGAATACCGTAGGCCTGCCCTTCAACTGGGGCATCATCATCTTCCTGCTGATTTTTGTCGGCCTTATCTGGTTCGGATTCCGGCAGTCGTTTCAGCGGCGCAGCCGGCTGCTGAACACGGTGATGCTGAGCTTCATGTTCATCCTGATTGGCTATTCGAGCTACCTGATTGTTC
>NZ_JBHTLD010000571.1:0-520 GCF_042678745.1 Pontibacter rugosus
GTTATTTTTAACAGCATTGGTCTATCTTCCCAAAGAGGGTAATTTTCATCAAAATTTCCGACCAAATTAAAAACCGTTTTTTTTATCATCACTGTTGCCGCACGTACTCTGCAGCGCCTTAAAAGAACTTCGTATTGTTCATCAGCTGTGACCCCTTTAGAATTTATTTTGTACTTATTACTTTCTTTCAACGGCCTTCTGTTTTCTTCAGTAAATTTGTCTTTGTAAGTAGCAATATTCGAGTGCAAGAACATTGAATCAGGATGATCACTAATATAGCTTATATATTTTTCAATCGTGTAAGGGAATAATGCATCATCACCAGCAATAGTTTTTATCCATTTACCTTCTGCAGCTGCTACACCTCTGTTGAAATTTGGAGCAATTCCTGTATTTATTTGTGATGTTATAAGTCTTACTCTTTTAAATCTACTGTTGTTTATTTTTAGCCATCGCTCACAAATTTGAACTGTAGCATCTGTAGAGCAGTCATCTGAAATTATTAGTTCTAGGTTTTGAT
>NZ_JBHTLD010000572.1:0-520 GCF_042678745.1 Pontibacter rugosus
GCCAGCCGGGCCTGAAAGCGCCCCTCACCCTAAGCCGTCTCGAAGCTCCCAAGCCCGCCGCGGTAGCCGGCAAGGCCCGTCTCACGCCGCCCTACCGCGAAGAGGCAGTCAGCTTTTATAACAAAGAGGCTCAAATCCGGCTGGCCGGCACGCTCACCACGCCCGCCGGTCCAGGCCCGTTTCCGGCCGTGGTGCTGCTCTCCGATTCGGGCCCCCACGACCGCGACGTGACCGAACAGGACTACCGCCTGTTCGGTTCGCTGGCCGACCACCTCACCCGCCGCGGCATTGCCGTGTTGCGGTTTGATGACCGGGGCGTGGGCCAGTCACAGGGCAGCCACTTCAACACCACCACCGCCGATGTGGTGAGCGACGCGCAGGCGGCGCTGGTATTTGTGCGCACCCGCCGCTTGCTCGATACGCGCTACCTGGGCCTGCGCGGGCACGGCGAAGGGGCCAACGTGGCACTAATGGCGGCGGCCGAGCCTACCCCGGCTGCCCCGGCCTTCGTGGTAGCGCT
>NZ_JBHTLD010000573.1:0-520 GCF_042678745.1 Pontibacter rugosus
GGCTGCGAACATCCACGCGTCCGAACTGCAGATCACCCCGCCGGCGACGGCGGATCAGGCGTGGACGGTCGCGGAGATCAAGCGGTCCTACCCCACCGCGGTGAACTCCGTCGCGATCGACCCGCGGGACATGAGCGTGGTGTCCGAGACGAACTTCGACACCTTCTCCCTCCCCGCCAAACTCACCCGGTGGGGCATCGACACGCACATGGGCACGATGTGGGGGTTGCCGAACCAGATCCTGCTGTTCGTCACGGCGCTTGGGATCGCCGCGATGGTCGTCTTCGGCTACGTGATGTGGTGGCAGCGCCGCCCCATCGGGAAGCGCGTCGGGAACGCCCCGGCCGCGGGTGCCCTGAACCGGGCGCCGTGGTGGGGGTCCGGGCTCGTCGCGGTCGGCGCGATCGTCATCGGCGCGTTCCTGCCCGCGCTCGGTGTCACCCTGCTCGCGTTCGTCGTCATCGACGTCCTCATCACCAACCGCTCGGCCCCGCCCGCCCCTGCGGCACCCGGCGAGTAG
>NZ_JBHTLD010000574.1:0-518 GCF_042678745.1 Pontibacter rugosus
TGCCGGAGCTGCAGCAGCGGGCAGAACGACACCCACTCCCGCCAGCGCCACGACCATCCCCATGCCGGCCAGTGCCTGCTTGATCTTGCTCATCGCATGTCCCCCTGTTTGTTCGGAGCCGTTCGGCACCTCATCGTAAACGGGCGGCCATGCCCTCGCACGCGCCATTGATGGCGGGTTGTATAGGGGGGGTGACTCGTCCGTCAGGACGCTGGTTCGACGCCGTAGGCTGAAGGGTTCCGGTTAATGGCGTGCAGCAGCCCACGGATCTTCCAGGCCCCGGCTCCGACCTCGATCGCGTACTCCCCGGGCGCATCGATGCGGCGGGCGATCGCCTGGTGATTTGTCATCGTTACACCCTTCGAGACGGTAGCCGATCGGCTATCGGGCACCGAGACCAGCGCTCCTGTGTCCGTCGACGACGCCATCCACCCCGCAGTCGGCCCGGTCTCGAAACCGACCTGGAGTGAACGGCATCAGGTCCTCGGGAGCGTGTGGCAGCGAGTTCGCTTGACGAC
>NZ_JBHTLD010000575.1:0-518 GCF_042678745.1 Pontibacter rugosus
GGTGGATGCCTATCATGAGTTCGACTACCCGCGCGAAATGGCTCGCGCCATTCGTCAGGCCCTTTCGCCCACTGGCCGGCTGGCGCTGGTCGAATACCGGGCCGAAGACCCCAACGTACCCATCAAGCGCATCCATAAAATGAGCGTGGCCCAGGCCCGCCGCGAAATGGCCGCCGTGGGCCTGCGCCTCATTGACTCGGTGGAAACCCTTCCCCAGCAGCATCTACTGTTCTTTCAAAAATGAGCTTTTGAGCTGCATGCTCCAAGCCGCAAGCTGCGAGCGTGTTCAGGAGGCACAGGAAGTTTGTGGCAAGCCTTTTTGAGCTGCGGGCGGGTCGAAAAAGGCTTGCAGCTTGTAGCTTGCGGCTTATAGCTTCAAACTAATGACTGATCCGCGCCGGCTTTCCATCCACGATTTCACCTACGAGCTGCCGCCCGAACGCATTGCGCCCGAGCCGCTGGCCAACCGCGACCAGTCGCGGCTGCTGGTGTACCAGCAGGGGTTGCTGGGCGACCGG
>NZ_JBHTLD010000576.1:0-518 GCF_042678745.1 Pontibacter rugosus
GTGGCGGGACTGCTGGCCGCCGCGCTGCTGCACTTCAAGATGCGCTATTTCTTCGCCGTGGTGCTGTTCGGGGTGCTGGCCGGGCTGGGGCTGATTCGGGTGTTGCAGCAGTTGGGGCTGGCCCGGAACCGACTGGTGCAGTTGGCGCTGTTGCTGAGCCTGCTGGCCGGCGGAAGCTGGGCGGCAGGGGAGGTGAGCACGCTTTTCCGGCCCAATAAATTTACCTCCCAGCTCCAGCGCAACTACACCGCCCTGCTCCGCGTTTCCGCCGACCGGCCCCACCTGCGCTACCCCAATCTGCAGCCCACCACCGAAAGCGTGGTGCGCCATGCGCCGGTGGCCGCCCTCAACACGCTGGTGCGCCCCTGGCCCTGGGAGGGCGACTCGGTACGCTACGTGGCGGCGGGCCTCGAAAATCTGCTGCTGCTGGGGTTGCTGGGCGTAGCCTCAGTGGCCGTGGTGCGGGGCCGCGCCGGCCGGTTGCCGTTTGCGGTGGTAATGGCTCTGCTGCTCTACTG
>NZ_JBHTLD010000577.1:0-517 GCF_042678745.1 Pontibacter rugosus
GTGGTAGCCGAGACCGATCATGGCGCGTCGGACGGTGTTGCGACCGGCCTTCGCGCGGAGTTCGGCGAGCGCCTCGGTCTCGCCGACGGCGGCCGGGATCACCGAGTCGGCGACGGGGCCGACGTGGATGGACTCCGGGATCGCGGCACGGACCAGGGCGTCGAGCGACGGCTGCCCGACGACGTCGAGCATGGCCTGCTGGTCGGCCGGGGTGGTGCCGATGTGGCGGTCGGCGAAGGACGTCTGGAGGTTCTCGAACGCGGTCATGCGATGGAGGCCCGGTAGGCGTCGTGGTCCATCAGGTCTTCGGGGAACGAGGTGCCGTCGACCTTGATCTTCACGAGCCAGCCGGCACCGAAGGGGTCCTGGTTGACGGTGTCTGGGGTGTCGACGACGGCGTCGTTGACCTCGACGACCTCGCCCTCGATCGGGGCGAAGAGCTCGCCGACGCTCTTGGTCGACTCGATCTCGCCGATCTGGTCGCCGGCGGTGGTGGCGGGGCCGACGGCGGGGGGTT
>NZ_JBHTLD010000578.1:0-517 GCF_042678745.1 Pontibacter rugosus
ACGGCGACGGTGGCGCCGTGCAGCATCTCGGCGACGTCCTGGCCGACGAACGTGACGCCCACGACGACCCGGCGGTCCTCGTCGACGACCATCTTCGCGCGGCCCGTGTAGCCGTCGGCCTGCAGCGAGGACCCGGCAATCGCACCGAGGTCGTACTCGACGGCGCGGACGTTCATCCCCTGCTCACGGGCCTTCGCCTCGGTCAGGCCGACGCTCGCGACCTCGGGGTCGGTGAAGGTGACCTGCGGCGCGGCGGCGTGGTCGGCGGTGGCGACGTGCGCACCCCACGGCTCGGTGTGCAGCGGCGTGCCCTGGTACCGGGCGGCGATCGCCTCGCCGGCGGCACGGGCCTGGTACTTGCCCTGGTGGGTGAGCAGGACGCGGTGGTTGACGTCGCCGACGGCGTACAGCCAGTCGGTGCCGTGCACGAGCATCGTGTCGTCGACGTCGAGCCAGTCTCCGGCGGTCAGGCCGACCGTCTCGAGCCCGAGGTCGCGTGTGTGGGCGGCGCGGCCGG
>NZ_JBHTLD010000579.1:0-513 GCF_042678745.1 Pontibacter rugosus
CTGGTCCTCGAGCGGGACCTTCGGGTCGATGCGGTGCAGCTGGAACAGGTCGATGCGCTCCAGGCCCAGGCGGCGGAGGCTCATCTCCGCCTCTTGCCGCAGGTACTCGGGGCGGCCGACGGGCGGCCAGACGTTCGGGCCGGTGCGGGTCAGGCCGGCCTTCGTCGCGATGACGACGTCGTCGCCGTAGGGGTGCAGGGCCTCCTTGAGGAGCTCCTCGGCGACGTAGGGGCCGTACGAGTCGGCGGTGTCGAAGAAGTTCACGCCGGGCTCGGCGGCGCGCTTGAGGACGCGGATCGCCTCGTCGTGGTCCTTCGGCGGTCCCCAGACGCCGGGGCCGGTGAGCTGCATGGTGCCGTAGCCGAGCCGGTTGACCTCGAGGTCGCCGCCGATGCGGAAGGTGCCGGAGGACGCGGCCGGACGGTTCGTGGTGTCAGTGCCTGTGGTCATGTCCCCGGTCTACGCCCGGTGCGTTGCCGGTCCCTGAGTCGGTGTCCCCCGACCGCTTGCCGT
>NZ_JBHTLD010000580.1:0-474 GCF_042678745.1 Pontibacter rugosus
GCTTCAGCTCGCGGACGGCCGCGGCACCTGCGGCGGCACGGGTCCAGTTCGCGACGCGCTGCTGGACGCGCGGGTCCGAGACGTGGCCGACGGCCGTGGCGTGCCGGACGCCCAGGCGGGCCAGGGCGTAGCCGAACTCACGGTCGCCGTGCGCGGCCTGGTTGAGGTTCATGAAGTCGAAGTCGATGTCCGCCCAGGGCAGCGTGACGTTCGCCTGGGTGTGCAGGTGCAGCAGCGGCTTGGTCAGGGCCTGCAGGCCGCCGATCCACATCTTGGGCGGGCTGAACGTGTGCATCCACGTGGTGACACCGATGACCTTGTCGTCGGCGCTCGCCTCGATGAGCGCCCGGCGGATGCCGTCGGCGTCCTTGAGGACGGGCTTCCAGACGAGCTGCACCGGCAGGTGCCCGGCGAGCTCCGCGTGGACGGCCTTGCTCTGCTCCTCGACCTGGCGCAGGGTCTCCTCGCCGTAGA
>NZ_JBHTLD010000581.1:0-512 GCF_042678745.1 Pontibacter rugosus
GCGTTGACGGTCGCAAGACACCGGTGTTCGCCGGTCGCACCGCGGTTCTCGGGTGTTCGGAGCGCGAACACCGGTGTTCTGCGCCGCGGCGTCAGGCGGGCTCGACGGCCGACCAGGGGACGCTGAGCTCGCCGAGCCGCCACCTGGTCACGCCGTGCAGCACCGGCCACCCGCGGTCGCGCATGCCGCGCACCGTGGCGATCCACCGCTGCCGGGGTCCGTACGTGCCGAGCGGAGCCGCGACCGCCCACGACAGGTCGAGGTCGCCGAGGAACGCGTGCACCCGTTCGCCGGGCACGTTGCGGTGGATCAGGGCCTTCGGCAGGCGCTCGGCGACGATGGAGGGGACGTCGAGCCCGGCGAGCCGGAGCGACACCGTGAAGGTCCGTGGCGCGACGTCGTCGAGCGTCACCCACGATGGGACCCGGCCGACTTCGTTGCACGTCCCCTCGACGAGCGCACCGCCGGGCTGCAGCCGGTCCTGCATGATCCGCCACGACCCGACCACCGCG
>NZ_JBHTLD010000582.1:0-511 GCF_042678745.1 Pontibacter rugosus
GCGCGCGAGCAGCAGCCGGATCCGACGCAGGTACATCGTCGGGGTGATGCCGTGGTGGCGCTGGAACGCCGCCTGCACACCGCGCACGCTCAGGCCGGCGGCCTCGGCGACGTCGTCGACGCTGATCGGTTCGGTGGCGTGCTCGAGCAGGAACGTCTCGGCTCGGGCGAACCGGGCCGTGGCGGCCACGACCGGTTCGTGCTGGCCGACGGGCCAGTGCGGGATGGCGGTGAGCAGGCCACCGGCCGCGAAGCGGGCGAGCTCTCGCTCACGCTCGACCGGCACGGTCTCCGGTCCGGCCAGGACTTCCTGCGCGACGGACCGGACCATCAGCCACCAGGCCGCCAGCGGTGCGCCCTCGGGGACGTGCCGCGGACGGAACTCGAGCGGGCCCGGGGCCCAGTCCCCACGCTCCGCTGCGACCTGCTCGACGATCGCGCGGTCGATGCGCAGGACGTCCTTGTTGCAGTCGATCCACCGGAAGCGCTGCGGGCCCTGCCGGAACAGCATC
>NZ_JBHTLD010000583.1:0-511 GCF_042678745.1 Pontibacter rugosus
CCGATGCCGTAGACCGCGAAGCGCTTGAGCACCTGGCCCGACGGGGTGAGGGCACGGACGCGGGCGTGCCGCATGGCGCCGGGGACGTCCTCGGGGACGATCGTGACGGGCGAGAAGGTGCGCTCGGCGCTGAACCCGCCGTAGTACGCCTCGTACCAGATCTGCGCGGGGGTGGTGAGCTCGCTCGGCAGGATCACGCCGGTGACGGCCTGCAGGTCCGGCTCGCTGACGAACCGCGAACCGATCGCGCGGAGCCACTGCGGGTCGACGCGGACGTCGTCGTCGGTGAAGGCGATCACGTCGCCGGTCGCGGCGGCGACACCGGCGTTGCGACCGGCGGACAGGCCCGGGCGACGTTCCTCGACCAGACGGACGTCCCGCCCGGCCAGCATCGCGGGCAGCGCGTCACCGGCGGGGACGCGCACCCGGTTGTCGACGAGGATGACCTCGTGCCGCGGGTAGTCCAGGTGCTCGAGGACGTCGAGCAGCTTGCCGAGGTCCTCGACGCGGT
>NZ_JBHTLD010000584.1:0-510 GCF_042678745.1 Pontibacter rugosus
GATGCGCTTCGAGACCCCGGGGTCGACCTGCCCGGCGAACAGCTGGTCCTCGATGGCGTCGATCTGCTCCTGCAGCACCTGGACGACGGGGCCGTACCCGTCGACGACCTCGTCGAGCACGGCCGCGGTGACCGCCTCGGACCCCTTCGCCAGGAACTCCGGGTCCGCCTCGACCTGCGCCCGCAGTGCCGCCAGGTCGGGGCGCGCGGCGTGCCGGACGCTGACGACGAAGTGGTCGCCGACGAACAGGTGGACCTCGCCGAACTCCACGGTGCCCTCGGACGGGTCGAACCAGGCCGGCCGGAGCACCAGGAACAGGGTGTCGCCGTACCGCTCGAGCTTGGCGCGCTGGTGCCCCTTGCGGGCGTCCTCGACGGCGTTCTCGTGCAGGTCGAACTCGGTGGCGACGGCCTCGAGCTCGTGCGGGTCGGGCCGGAGCAGCCCGATCCAGGTCAGGTCACCACGAGCCGGGCGCGACAGGGTCGACGGAGACTCCACGCGGCGTCCCCG
>NZ_JBHTLD010000585.1:0-510 GCF_042678745.1 Pontibacter rugosus
CGCGGCCTTCCTCGCCACCACCATGCGCGCACCGTTCACCGCGCTCGTGCTCGTCGTCGAGTTCACGCAGCAGGGCACCGACATCCTCGTGCCCTCGTTGCTCGCGGTGTCCGGCGCGGTCGCCGTCGGGTACGTCCTCGCCCGTCGTCGCAGCGCCCAGATGGTGTGAAGACCCCGGACGTTCCGGTGCGGACGGCGGCCCAGGGGCCTACTGTCGGCGCCAGGACGGAGCGACGGGCTCCGCACCGAGACGAGGAGCAGCCGATGGCGGGGTTCGACGACATCACGAGGAAGGCCCAGGAGTTCCTGAAGGACGGCAAGGTCCAGGACGCCCTGAAGAGCGAGAAGGCCGAGGACGTCAGCGACAAGGTGCTCGGCGGCGTGGCCGACGCGGTCAAGAAGGCCACGGGCGGCAAGTACGACGACAAGATCGACGGCGCCCGCGACGCAGCGGACGAGAAGATCGGCAACGAGTAACGAACGACGTGCGACGGCCCAGGACCCGGCGTG
>NZ_JBHTLD010000586.1:0-510 GCF_042678745.1 Pontibacter rugosus
AGGGTCACGGGTACGAAACTCCCGATCAGACGTGTATTTACCGGGACAAGGATTCTTGCGGATCGGATCAGGTCGCGCGAGATGGGGCACAAAGTGACGTGATCGGCCTCTACGCCACGTTGCTGCGACTCCGACAGAGTCGGAGCACAGCCGCACCAATGGCTTGCGGATCGTTGAAGTGAGCCTGCTGCCGATCCTCAGTCGTCAGTCCAGGCCGTTGACCAAAGATTCCGATGCACGAACCGATGACCTTCTCCGCCGTGGAGCCACGCCAATCCTCGGTGCTGGTGTCCCTCGTGAACCGTGCGTACTCGCCGCAGCCCGAGGCCGCGGGATGGGTCGGCGACCGCGCCTTCCAGCCCGGTGACCGGACCGACGACGCCGAAGTCTCCGCCATGCTCGCGGACCCGGCGACCGTGGTGCTCGTCGGCTCGCGCGGTGGCGTCGTGCGTCGCCCTCACCCGACGGACCGACTCTGCCTACCTCGGACTGTTCGCCGTCGATCCCGAC
>NZ_JBHTLD010000587.1:0-510 GCF_042678745.1 Pontibacter rugosus
GGGCGAGCCCGGCCTCCAGTCCGACCGTCAGCCGCGGAACCGACGCCGACGCGGTCCGCGCACGCACCCAGCTCGCCGACCTGCCCGTCAAGGGCAAGGCGGCGGCCACCGGCTACGACCGCACCGGCGACTTCGGCAGCGCCTGGCTCGACGTCGACCACAACGGGTGTGACACGCGGAACGACGTCCTCGCCCGCGACCTGGCCGGCATCACCCGCGAGGGTCGCTGCAAGGTCCTCACCGGCACCCTCGTCTCGCCGTACACCGGTGCGCGGGTGGACTTCGTCCGCGGCAACACGACCTCGACGCTCGTGCAGATCGACCACGTCGTCGCGCTCGAGAACGCCTGGCGCACCGGGGCCCAGCGCCTCACCGAGACCGAGCGGCAGGCACTGGCGAACGACCCGGTGAACCTGTTCGCCGTCGACGGCCGGTCCAACTCGCAGAAGGGCTCCGGCGACGCGGCGACCTGGCTCCCCGCGAACAAGGCGTTCCGCTGCACCTACATCG
>NZ_JBHTLD010000588.1:0-507 GCF_042678745.1 Pontibacter rugosus
GCTATAGCAATTTACTTTCTGCTCCAAAGAAAAATAAAGCTAAAGCTTTTTCTTGTTTCATTGTTCCTGTTTTCTCTTTCTCTTGTATATATTATACCAAAGGTGTCTGCTCACATTAAGTCAGATATTGAAAATTATACATCGGTTGTTACACGATCCTCAGCGTTTGTAAATAGCTTTTACGTAGCTGCTTTTTACCCATTAGGCACAGGTGGTTTGTATTATGTATACTTTATTGAGCATCTAAAAGCACCAGTTGACTTAATTTCATCTTTAACTGGAGGCAAGGCGGATGAAATATTGACTTGGGGCACAAGAAAGAATGGGGATAAGAATATATCACCTGCTTCAGAACTTGGACAGTGGACAATAATGCTTGGAATTCCCGGTTTTCTACTCTTCTTTTACTTTTATTTGTATCTGCTAAAGTATAGTAGTATAAACAAATTTCTACTTCTTGGAATGCTCTACTTCTTTATTACAGGTTTATTTATAGAAACCCTTACT
>NZ_JBHTLD010000589.1:0-478 GCF_042678745.1 Pontibacter rugosus
CCTCGCCGTCGACAGCCCCCTGACCGACGTCTGGCGTGTGCAGGGCACCGGGACCTTCACCGAGACCGTGCCGATGCTCGACGACAAGGGCCACATGGTCTCCACCTCGGTCGAGCGCGAGTGCGAGGTCGACCTGGCACTCCGCTGGGGCAGTGGCTACGAGACCGTGTTCCGCAGCTTCGTCAACATCATCGCGACGCCGAAGGGCGGCACCCACCAGGCCGGGTTCGAGTCCGGTGTCGTGAAGGCCGTCCGCGCCCAGGTCGAGGCGAACGCCCGCAAGCTCAAGGTCGGGCAGGACAAGCTCGACAAGGACGACGTCCTCGCCGGCATGACCGCCGTGCTGACCGTGCGGTTGCCCGAGCCGCAGTTCGAGGGGCAGACGAAGGAGATCCTCGGCACCCCGGCGGTCCGCAAGATCGTCGACCAGGTGGTGTCGAAGCGCATCACCGAGATCCTGACCTCGACGCAGCGCACC
>NZ_JBHTLD010000590.1:0-507 GCF_042678745.1 Pontibacter rugosus
TTGCCGGACCGTCGGCGCCGACGTCGCCTGCAGCCGAGGACCGCGTAGGACTCTGGTAGTCTTGGGCGGTTGCCGTCGAACGGCCGCGGACAAAGAGCGCTCGTGCATCAGGCACGGGCACCGCGCAACGGACAGGAAGGGGATCACCATGGCACTTGACGCACAGGTCAAGCAGGAGATCATCGAAGAGTACGCGACCCACCCGGGCGACACCGGATCCCCCGAGGTCCAGGTCGCCGTTCTGACGCGTCGTATCAACGACCTGAACGAGCACCTCAAGGAGCACAAGCACGACCACCACTCGCGTCGTGGCCTGCTGCTCATGGTCGGTCAGCGTCGCCGTCTCCTCGGCTACCTCTCCGACGTCGACATCGCCCGCTACCGCACGCTCATCGAGCGCCTCGGCCTGCGTCGCTAGTCGACCGGACACGCGCTTGACCGAACGCCCCGGTCCTCTCCACGAGGACCGGGGCGTTCTTCGTTCCCGGGGCGGGCGTCGCGCGCCGG
>NZ_JBHTLD010000591.1:0-506 GCF_042678745.1 Pontibacter rugosus
GCTCCGCGCCACCCCTGCGATGCGACGACTCGTGGCCGAGACCCGGCTCCACCCCGCCGAGCTCGTGCTGCCGATGTTCATCCGCGAAGGCGCGACCGACGCCGTGGACATCTCGAGCATGCCGGGTGTGCAGCAGCACTCCCTCGACTCGTTCCGCCGTGCGCTGGTCGATGCCGCGTCGGTCGGTGTGGGTGGCGTGAACCTGTTCGGCGTGCCGACCACGAAGGACGCCGACGGCTCCGGTGCGACCGATCCTGACGGCATCCTCAACGTGGCGATCCGCGTGGCTCGGCAAGAGGTGGGGGACGCCCTCGTGGTGCAGTCCGACCTGTGCCTCGACGAGTTCACCGACCACGGGCACTGCGGCGTGCTGGCCGCCGACGGCTCCGTCGACAACGACGCCACGTTGCTGCGCTACCGCGACATGGCGGTGGCGCAGGCCGAGGCCGGTGCCGAGCTCGTCTGCATGAGCGGCATGATGGACGGCCAGATCGCCGCCGCACGTG
>NZ_JBHTLD010000592.1:0-504 GCF_042678745.1 Pontibacter rugosus
CGGGCCGAGCACCCCCACCGTCCCGGCAGCGGCGGCCCCCGGCCCCGCGTCCAGCGGCCCGTTCACGGACGTCATCGGACAGCCCGGTGGTGGGCAGCGTCCCGCCTCGTCGGCCGCGTCCCGCCTGGTCATCACCGAGGGTGCGCGCGAGGGCATGGAGATGCCGCTCGGTGGCGGCCCCATCACGATCGGGCGCTCGAGCGAGTCGAACGTCGTGATCCGCGACGACTACACCTCGACCAACCACGCCCGCCTCGACCTGCGCGCCGACGGCTGGCTCCTCACCGACCTCGAGTCCACGAACGGCACCTTCGTCAACGGTCAGAAGGTGAGCGCTCCCGTCCTCGTGGCAGAGGGCACGCCGATCACGATCGGGACGACGACGTTCGAGCTGCGGCGGTAACCCGGCATGACCGCTCGCACGCTGAGCGCCGCTGTGTCCCACGTGGGGCGCATCCGCGCGAACAACCAGGACTCCGGCTACGCCGGGGCGCACCTGTTCGC
>NZ_JBHTLD010000593.1:0-504 GCF_042678745.1 Pontibacter rugosus
GCCCGTCGCGCCTACGAGCACGTCGGCTTCAGCGCCCGCGACGAACCCGGCGATCCGTTGCCGGACGGCCGGACCGAGGTCCTGATGCGCCGTACGGTGGCCACATGAACCGAGCGCTGCGCTGGACCACCTGGATCGTCGCCGTCGTCGTCCTGCTCGCGGTGGTGTTCCTCGTGTGGGCGCACATCGTCATGCAGGGCACGCGCAGTGCCGCCCTGCAGGTCTGGCGTGACGACCGGATCGCGGTGCGGGACGCCGGTGACTCGGTGGTGATGACCCCGACCGGCCAGGCCGACGGGGTCGGGATCGTGTTCATCCCCGGTGCGAAGGTGGATCCCTACGCCTACATGGCGACGTTCCGGCAGGTGGTCGCCAACGGCACGACGGTCGTCATCACGAAGCCGACGCTCAACCTGGCGTTCTTCGACACCCGGCCGCTCGCCACGTTCGAGGCCCACGCCCCCTCGGTCACGCGCTGGGCCGTCGGCGGGCACTCCCTCGGCG
>NZ_JBHTLD010000594.1:0-502 GCF_042678745.1 Pontibacter rugosus
GGGCCGACCAGCTCGCCGTCATGCGGGCCGACTTCTGGGATGCGTACTGCGGAACGCTGAACCAGCCGTTGTTCGACTTCCTCGCCGGACTCCGCGGAACGATCGGCCTCGCGATCCTGTCGAACTCCGGCGATGGTGCTCGCGAGGAAGAGGAACGGCGCTTCCGGTTCTCGGCGGTGTTCGACCCGATCTGCTACTCCCACGAGATCGGCGTGAACAAGCCCGATCCCGAGGCGTTCCGGATCACGCTCGAGCGCTTGGGGGCGGACCCGGACGAGGTGTTCTTCGTCGACGACGTGCCCGAGAACATCGAGGCCGCACGTGCGCTCGGCATCGGGGCGCACCTGCACGTCGACACCGACGAGACGATCCGGGTGCTCGATGCGGTCGTGCGGGGGAGCGGCCGGCAGTGACCGTCGGCATCGTGTTCTTCGACGTCGACGGAACCCTCGTCAGCCCCGGTTCCAGCAGCAGCTTCCTGGCCGCCCGGTTCGGGCACCAG
>NZ_JBHTLD010000595.1:0-502 GCF_042678745.1 Pontibacter rugosus
CTTCTACCCCGACCTGCCCAAGGGCTACCAGATAACCCAGGACAAAACGCCCATCTGCACCGACGGCCACGTGGAAATCCGCCTTGCTGATGGCGCTACCAAGCAAATCGGCGTCACGCGCATCCACATGGAGGAGGACGCGGGCAAGAGCATGCACTTGGCCGGCGAAACGGAAACGCTCGTGGATTTGAACCGGGCCGGCGTGCCGCTCATCGAAATCGTGAGCGAGCCCGACATCCGCAACTCGGAGGAAGCCTACGCCTACCTGGCCGAAATCAAGAAGCTGGTGGAGTACCTCGGCATCTGCGACGGCAACATGGAGGAAGGCTCTTTGCGCTGCGACGCCAACGTGAGCGTGATGCTACACGGGGCCGCCGAGTTCGGGGTGAAGGTGGAGGTGAAGAACATGATCTCGTTCCGCAACGTGCAGCGGGCTATTGAGTACGAGATTGAGCGCCAGATTCTGCTGCTCGAAGCCGGCGAGGTAATCGACAGCCAGACC
>NZ_JBHTLD010000596.1:0-502 GCF_042678745.1 Pontibacter rugosus
GGGGTTGGACATGGTGGAGCTCCTTCTGGTCAGGACGCTGATCCAGGCCGGGTAGCCGATCGTGAGCGTCGGTCAGAACAGTAGTCCTCGCACACGGCTGGTGCCCAGATTCACCGTCCGAGCCTGTCCCCCGGCTCAGGCTCCGACGTACGCCGCCAGGTGCTGCCCGGTCAGCGTCGACCGGGCCGCCACGAGTGCAGCGGGCGTCCCCTCGAACACGATGCGCCCGCCGTCGTGCCCGGCGCCCGGCCCGAGGTCGATGATCCAGTCAGCGTGCGCCATCACGGCCTGGTGGTGCTCGATCACGACGACCGTCCGGCCGGCGTCGACGAGCCGGGCGAGCAGGCCGAGCAGCTGCTCGACGACGGCCAGGTGCAGGCCCGCTGTCGGCTCGTCGAGCACCACCACGCCGCCCCGGTCACCGAGGTGCGTCGCGAGCTTGAGCCGCTGCCGCTCTCCCCCGGACAACGTGGTGAGCGGCTGTCCGATCGTCAGGTAACCG
>NZ_JBHTLD010000597.1:0-502 GCF_042678745.1 Pontibacter rugosus
TCCTCGCCTCGGCGGACGACTTCGGCACGTTCCTGAGCAACCCGCTGTCCCTCGACCAGGACTACCTGGCGGCGGAGTCGCGGTACGTCCCCGTCGGCGGTGAGACCTGCGCCGTGAACACGCCGCGGACCGACTACCCGTCCGCCTCGGCCGAGATGGCGAAGTACCACTACAGCTACCTCAACCTGGACTACAACAAGGACGTCCTGGCGACCTGGGGCACGGACGGCATGACCGACGCCGCGAAGAAGCTCGGCTACCGCTTCACCATGACCTCGAGCACCGCCACCTCGGGCGCGAAGGCGTCGGTGGCGGTGTCGATCCGGAACGACGGCTGGGCGGCGCCGTACAACAGCCGCCCGGTGCACCTCGTCCTGACCGACGGCGACCGCCGGGTGACCGTGCACGTGGCCGCCGACGCGTGGTCCTGGCAGCCGGGACGGACCGTGACCGTCCGGGCGTCCCTCGCCGACGTGCCGAACGGGCGCTGGAGCGTCGCACT
>NZ_JBHTLD010000598.1:0-501 GCF_042678745.1 Pontibacter rugosus
CTCAGCAGCGACCCCTACGACTTCTCCACCAGCAGCATCGGGCTGGTCGGCCTGGTGGGGCTCGCGGGTGCCGTGGCGGCGCAGCGGGTCGGGCGACTGCACGACCGGGGGCTGTCGGTACCCGTCACCGGGGGAGCGATCGTGCTCCTGCTCGTCTCCCTGGTCGTCGCCGGGATCGGTGCGCACTCGATCGTCGTGGTGCTGCTCGCCGTGCTGCTGCTCGACGTCGCCGTGCAGGCCGCGAACGTGCTCAACCAGACCCGGCTGTTCTCGGTCGACCCGGCCGCGCGGAGCCGGCTCAACACCGCCTTCGTCACCTCGAACTTCATCGGCGGGGCGATCGGCTCCGCGCTGGCGTCGGTGCTGTGGAACGCCGGGGGCTGGACAGCGGTCACGATCGGCGCCGCGGTGCTGACCGGGTTCGCGGCGACGGTCTGGGTCGTGCACCGGAACCGCGGGCTCGTGGTCGAGCCGGAGCGGGTGTGACCACGGTGCTCAGCG
>NZ_JBHTLD010000599.1:0-500 GCF_042678745.1 Pontibacter rugosus
CGAGGACGTCTCGTGGTTCGCCCGAGACACCGGAGCGCCGCTGGTGTTCTGGTTCTGGGGCGGGATCGACGCCGCCAAGTTCGCTGAGTCGGCGGCGGCCGGAACCCTCGACAAGGACATCCCGACGAACCACTCGCCGTTCTTCGCGCCCGAGATCCACCCGACGATCGGGGTCGGCGTGACCGCACTGTCGGCGGCTGCGCGCGAGTTCCTCGGCTGAGGTGGCGCTCGCCGTTCGTCAGCGCCGGTAGGGCGGCAGCGTTCCCACGAGCCGGGCCGCGAGGTCGACCATCAGACCCGCTGCCGCAGAGGCAGCGTCGACATCGTCCGCCGTGATCTGCGGGGTGTCGAAATCTGGATACTCGCTGTCGTTCCTCATTCGCCGCATCCAGTCGAAAGGCCGGACCTTCGTCCCCAACGGCGGTTCGAACTGCGCCATGGCAGCCTCGTAAACCACCAGGTGACCACCTCGGGATGTGGCCGGAGTCCCTGCACGGCGA
>NZ_JBHTLD010000600.1:0-500 GCF_042678745.1 Pontibacter rugosus
GGGTTGTTTTCCACGATTCCGCGGAAAGCCGGTTTAGTGGCAAAGTGCAGCACGGCCCCCGCCACCTGCTGCTTCACGGCGCGGATAACAGGTGTAGTCAGCACGATGTCGCCGATGGAGGAAAACCGCAGAATCAGAATCTTCATTGAGTTACGCGTGAAAGAACGGTGTCATGCTGAGTGCAGCGCAGCGGAGTCGAAGCATCTCTACTGCTTCGTTGTAATCAATGGGAATAGTATTGCTGTAGAGAAGATGCTTCGACTGCGGCTCCGACCCTGGCTCTATGCGCCACATGCTCAGCATGAGGTTGGTTTTCACGCAGTCACCGCTACCGGCTGACCACTTCGGCCAGGCGCAGGCGGTTCTGAATGGCGTCGGTGGCGGCTTCGAGGATATCGAAGGCGTTCTGGGCCATGGTGTTTTCGGAGTCGAGAGTAGGGTTGATTTCCACCATCTCGAAGCACACTACCCGGTCGTTTTCGAGCAGGGCGCGGCACAGG